>NZ_AZRM01000005.1 GCF_002895605.1 Petrotoga miotherma DSM 10691 | reverse complement strand
CCCACTATTTTCGTGATAGAACCGGACGATTTGATAGAGCAGCTTAAAAAGCATGTGGATGAATTTAATAGATCTAACGAAAATAACATATATTTGCATGAGTTAAAAGAATACTCTGAAATAAAGCGAGATCCTAAATTATTCGGGACAAGCATTTTTTATTACAGATCTGATAATTTAAGTGACGAGCAAAAAGATAAGATTATAGATTTCAAAAACTATGATAATGATGGGAAATGGTACATCTTTTTAGACGAAGCTCATAAAGGAGATAAAGAAGATTCCAAAAGGCAACATATTTATTCTATTATGTCAAGAAACGGATTTTTGTTTAATTCTTCAGCAACGTTCATAGATCCAAGAGATATAGTTACATGTGCTTATGAATTTAATCTTTCAAGTTTCATAAACGCAGGATATGGTAAGCATTTGAGCATTTTAAAACAAGAGATAAGGGTATTTAAAAACGATAAAGAAGATTACAACAAGGAAGAAAAACAAAAGATAGTTTTGAAATCATTGATTCTTCTAACTTATGTGAAAAAGTTTTATGAAGAAATTACCCGTATCCAAGCTGATTTATACCATAAACCATTACTTTTAACTCTGGTTAATTCTGTTAATATTAAAGATGCAGATCTTAAATTATTTTTTAGAGAACTTGAAAAAGTAGCGGTCGGTGAAATCGATCTTGAGATTCTAAAAGTGGCTATTGAGGAGCTTTGGGAAGAGTTACGCAAAGAACCACCCTGTATGTTTGAAAAAGACCAAAAAATAAAGATAGAAGAGTCCACACTAAAGAGTATAACAAAAGAAGAAATATTAAAATATGTATTTAATTCAACCGTTCATGGGGAAATTGAAATAATAATTAGACAGTCCAATAACCAAGAGTTAGCCTTTAAATTGAAAACAAGTGATACGCCGTTTGCATTAATAAAAATAGGAAATATATCTGAATGGTTAAAAAGTGAGTTAGTAGGATATGAATTTCAAGAGAGATACGAAGGTGAAAGTTATTTTGAAAATCTGAATAAGGAAGAATCTGATATTAGCATTCTTATGGGATCTCGAAGTTTTTACGAAGGTTGGGATTCCAACAGACCTAATGTAATTAATTTTATAAACATAGGAACTGATAAGAGTGCAAAGAAATTTATTCTTCAATCAATTGGTAGAGGTGTGAGAATAGAACCCATAAGAAATAAGAGGAAAAGAATATTGCAGCTATACAATGCCAAAGAAATTGATCAAGAAGTGTTCGACGCAATTAAAAACAAAGTTTTACCAATAGAAACTCTATTTATCTTTGGAACGAATAGAAAAGCTTTAGAAACAGTTGTTCAAGAGTTAGAACAAGAAAGAAAAAAAGATGGCGAGAATCAGCTTACACTTTTTGAAAATGACAAAATCAAAAAGAAAGATTTACTTGTACCAATCTACAAACAATCAAAAGTGCCTATTTTAGAAAGGAAAGAACAGATAAAATTTGAAATTTCTTCGGAAGATCTTGAGTTATTATCTAAATTAGGTGAATTTATTACCGATGATAGAGTGTTTCTAATGAGATACGAAACGGAACCAAAGAAAATAAAATTTTTGAGAGGAAGTCTAAAAGAGCGAAGCAATTTTAATATCAAAGAGAAAACCATTAAAAATGTAGATTTGCTTGTTCAAAGGTTTTTTAATTATCTTAACCTTGCTCCGAAAGACTTTCAGGGCCTCAAAGAATTAGATGAAGAAATAAAACATTTTAAGGAAATCAGAGTGTATTTGAAAAATATTTACGAGATACAAAATAAGATTGAAAAAGTTAAAAACTCTACGAAGTTTATGAAAGAAGTAGAAGAACAATATGGGAAAATACCACTGGAAGAATATTTAAAGAAAGTGAAAAGTATAAGTGAGGAGGAAGAATTTGAAAGTGGAGGTCAACGAATCAAAATAAAGTATGTCCCTAATCACTATTACGTTCCACTCATACTTTCTGAAGATGAAAAAATAAAGTATATAAACCATATTATAAAAGTACCAAGTGAAGTAAAGTTTATAAGCGATCTTGAAAATTATTTGAAAAGAGAAAACAATAAGTTCGAAGAATTTGATTGGTGGTTTTTTAGTAAATTAGATGAAAGTTTAGATGAAATCTATATTCCATATTATAATCCTAACATAAATAAAATGAGTAGATTTTATCCTGATTTTATTTTTTGGCTAAAAAGAAGAAATGATTATTATATTCTTTTTGTGGATCCAAAAGGAACTGAGCATTCAAGCGCTTATAGAAAAATCGATTGGTATAAAAAATTATTCGAAGAAAATGGCAAAGAGAAAGTTTTCGAATATAACGAATTCAATGTGAAAATAAAACTATTAATGAGACCAGAAGATCCTACTAAAGTGCTTTCAGAGTATGATAAATACTGGTTTGATAATATTGAAAATATGTTGAATTCTTTAATTTAAAACTATTTCGCCGTTTTGACTTCACATTAAACCTAAATTAAATATGTTATAATTTCAGTGAAAAAGTAACCTCACTTTTTGCTCTATTACTTGGCAAAGGAGGTGAAAAATAATGGTTGAAGTAACCAATGATGTTTCTTTAAAGGTAGAAAATCTAAATTCCCAAGTAGGTGAATTCAGGCTAAAAAATATCTCCTTTGAATTACCAGTTGGAGAAGTTTTATCTATTTTAGGGCCTTCAGGTTCAGGTAAGACGGTATTATTAAGAACCCTTGCAGGTTTGAATAAAACTGAATCTGGAGCAATTATCTTTGGAAACGAGAGGATAGAAGAGTATTCCCCAAGAGACAGGAAGGTCGGTTTTGTCTTTCAAAACTATGCCATTTTCCCTCATTTAGATACGAAATTGAATTTAGGTTTCCCTTTGTACATTGGTGGGAAAAAGAAAAAAGAAGTGTATGAGATAGCGATAAAAGCGGCAGAAGAGTTGGATGGTTTACCGAATTATTTAGAAATAAAGCCCGATGAATTGCCTGAAGGTATGAAACAGTTGATCGCCTTTGGGAGAGAGAAATTACACGATTGTAGGTTGTTACTCCTTGATGAACCACTAAGTCAGTTGGATAGAAAGCTTCACGTAGAAATGAGAGCTTTGCTCAAAAGATTTATAAAAGAATTAGGTAAAACAACGATAGCAGTTTTCAGTGATCCCGAAGATGCTTTGTCGGTAAGTGATTATCTTGCTATACTGGATGATGGAGAGCTTTTGCAGTTTGGAGAAACCTTCGATGTTTACCAGAACCCATCAAACTTAAAAGTTATGGAACTTACTTCCAGATTAGGATTGAACACAATAGACGTTGAAATCAAAGGTGGCAACGTATTAAATAAATTAAAAGTGGATAAAGAAGATGGTAATTACAAATTATGCTTTAGACCTGAAGAAATAGCCATTAAAGACGAAGGATTCGAAGTTCAGACGGTAGAAAGCCATATCTACGATTCTTCTCATAATTTGGTAGAATGCGATTTCCATGGAAAGCCGATCAGACTCTTGGTACGTAAAAATGTACCTGAGAAGTTTAATTTTATCCCAACTAATCCTAAATATTATTGATCATAATCTAAACCAAGGGATTTTGGAGGTTGCTCTCCAAAATCCCTTCTTAAAAAGTAATTACGAAGGAAGGCAGAAAAAAGAAAAATGGGAGGAAAATACGTTTTTGGAAGAAGTTGGTGGGGCAAAAAATGGGTAGAGGCCTTGGAAAATATCGACAGGGACACTAATAGGTTGCCCCGCGGTAGAAGCTACGCAAAAAAAGGGGCGGTTTTGGAGATTAAAATTCAAAAAAACTCTGTAATATCAGCAAGGGTTCAAGGTACGAGACCGAATCCCTATGGAGAAAGGATAGCTTTACCTGTTTTTACGGAAGAAGAGAAAGAAAAAATTAAAAAAATTCTAAGCGAAAGGTTAGACCTTTCTGCTATGCTAATTGGTGGGAACCTTCCCGAAGAACTTTTAGATATTACCAAAGATATGGGAATAAAGTTGTTTCCACAAAGTTGGAACGAGATAGAGGCACATTGTTCATGTCCTGATTGGGCAAATCCTTGCAAACATTTGGCAGCCGTTTACTATATAATAGCTGATGAGATAGACAAAGACCCTTTTTTGATCTTCGAAATGCACGGCATGAAAAAGAAAGATTTGATAGATATCGCTAAAGAGACAGAAAAAATTTCTGATTCTATCTTTACAGATAAAAAGGAAGAACCTACCAAACCGATAGAACAACCGGATCCCTCGTATGAAAAATATGAGATAGAAAAGGTTATAAACCTACTACCTGATGAAGCCTATTTTTACGATGGGAAAAACTTTAAAAACCTTCTTTTGAAGATGTACAATCTGTTATCGAAAGCTATAAACGAAGAAGATGAAAGTATAGATGAAGAGTTTAACCCATATTTCAAAGAGACAGATATTAAATTTATTTATTCTCCCATTACTCCCAATATTATTTTAGAAGGTGAACCGTTAGAAGAATTAGAATGTAAAAAAGAAAATGGTCACTATACGGTGCATTACGAAGATTTATTTGATTTATTTGAATCGATACCTCTTATGGAAACCGATGAGGACAGTGAAGCATCACTATTTTTAAAAAGATTGGTTTCTTTCGTATACAAGCTTATCGATATGAAAGCATTTATCCCCACTCCACAAAAGATTAACGAAGAAGACTTCGTTATCGATTACTCACCTGTTTACTTTAACGATTATATAAAGGATTACGTTAATTATTTGAGTTCTATCGTTCCAGTGGATCTAGTAATCAACGAAAAAGGTCAGTACATGAAAAGGGACAAGATTGTTGAATACCTTGTATCCCAGTACATCAAATATCTTATAAAAAAGTATTACAAAACAGAAGTGAAGAATAAAATAACCGATGTGTTCTTTGAATCCAAGGTATACACCGCCCAAAAGTTTGAAGAAAAAAGAACCTTCGAAAGTATAAAAAACTATCTTGAACCTTTACTTTTGAGGCAAAGCAAGTATCAATTAGTTATAAGTATAGAGGATATGGGAGAGTTGTTTTTCAACCTATCACTCGATATCTACAGAAAAGATGAGCCTTTTGATACTTACCAAGATATAAAAACTTTCTTTGAGAGTCAAGAAGATGGAAAGTCAGAGGTCTTGAAAGAGATAGTAACTATTGCAAAATACGCGGAATTCTTTGGCGAGTTTTTAAAGAAGAAAAGTTCTAAAATAGTGGTCAATACGGAACAGTTATCGGAAATAATGATAAATGCCATGCCCATATTAAAACTTCTGAACGTTGAAATACTAGCTCCAAAAGGACTTCAAAAGGTTTCAAGGCCAAAACTCGTTTTAAAAGCAAACTCTACAGGCAGTCATGTATCCTTTTTATCTTTGTCCAAGCTCATACGATTCAATTACACCGTACTCATAGGAGATTCAGAAATTTCACTTGAAGAGTTCGAAAAGTTGGCAAAAAAATCAAAAGGGATAGTTAAGATAAAAGAAAATTACGTGTTTTTAGGTGCCAATGAGTTTGAGTCTATTATGGAAAAGGTCAAGAATATAAACTTAACCTCAGACTTTGAAACTCTGAAAGTTATACTTTCACAAGAGATGAACGGTCTCCCCGTGATATTGGATAACAATCTTCAAAAGTTTTTAGAAGAGTTGAGAAAAGTTTCTCCAGTAAGGTTGCCAAAAAATCTTAATGCGGAGTTAAGGCATTATCAGAAAACTGGATTCAGATGGTTGTACACGAATTTAGGAAAAGGTTTCAACGTCTGTATAGCAGATGATATGGGGTTGGGTAAAACGGTTCAAGTTATTTCTGTAATTCTCAAAATGAAAGAAGAAAAAGCTTTAGAGAATCCGGTTTTAGTGGTTTGTCCAACGACACTTGTTGGAAATTGGTACAAAGAGTGTGAAAAATTTGCACCTACTTTGAATGTAAGTATTTACCATGGAAGTGATAGGAAGTTTGAGAATAATTCTGATGTAATTATAACGACTTACAGTGTTGTGAGAAACGACGTTGAATTTCTAACAAAAAAAGAATTTTCAATGGTTGTTGTAGACGAAGCACAAAACATAAAAAATTCAGATACACAACAAACCAAAGCGGTAAAAGCCCTCCACGCTCCAAAGAGGATCGCAATGACAGGGACCCCCATAGAAAACAGATTAACCGAATTATGGAGCTTATACGATTTCCTTATGTCTGGATATTTGGGTGGGAAGAATCGTTTTATAGAAACCTTCGCAAAACCTATTGAAAAATATGGGGATACAATGGCAACCAAAAGATTACAAAGTTTGATAAATCCATTTTTGATAAGAAGAATTAAAACTGATAAAAATATCATTAAGGACCTTCCGGAAAAGTTCACATACGACGAATATGTTTACTTAGAACCATCACAAAGCGCACTTTACAAAGAAGTTGTTGAACACGTAGAAGAAGAGTTGGAAAAGATGGAAGCTGACGGCATACAAAGAAAAGGATTAATACTTAAAATGTTGACATCGCTCAAACAAATCTGCAATCATCCTGTTAACTACACTAAAAAAGGTACTCCTTTACCGGATGATTCTGGTAAAACAGAAAAATTATTGGACCTACTTCAAAATATTGTAGACAACAACGAAAAAGTAGTACTTTTCACACAATACAAAGAGATGGGAGATATATTAACGAAGATACTTGCAGATAACATTAAGATAGAACCTCTATTTTTTCATGGAGGGCTCAACAGAAAAAAGAGAGACGAAATGATCGGCGATTTTCAAACAAAGCATAGATATCCAATTATGATCCTGTCTTTAAAAGCTGGGGGCACTGGATTAAATTTAACGGCGGCAAACCACGTTATACATTACGACCTCTGGTGGAACCCGGCAGTGGAAAGTCAGGCAACAGATAGAACTTTCAGGATTGGTCAAACAAAAGATGTGATAGTTCACAGATTCATCACCTTAGAAACATTTGAAGAGAAAATAAACGAGATGCTAGAAAAAAAGAAAGAGTTATCTGAAAATATTATAAAAACTGGAGAAAGCTGGATAACTGAGTTATCTAACCAGGAGATAAAGAACTTATTTAAATTGGGTAATTAAGGTTTAAAAATCTTTTCTTATTAATTCCATAAAGGAGATGGAAAAGTGAAAAGTGAAAAACTACCTTTGAAAACTAAGTTATTCTATGCGTCGGGGGATATTTTTGGTGGTGGTGCTTTCAACATAATAAATTTTTTCTACGCTATATTCCTTACCGATGTCATTGGTCTGAAAATGCAGTATATTGCTCCCATTCTTTTGATTGGTAAGATTTGGGATGCCGTTACAGATCCTTTGATGGGATTCATTACAGATAATACAAGAACTAGGTTTGGCAGAAGAAGACCTTACTTGTTGGCAGGAACATTTTTGGTCTTTATATCTTTTTTCATTCTTTGGTATCCGGCAAGTTTTCCTAATCAATTGTGGAAATTCATTTACGCACTAATTGCATACATAGCTTTTACAACCGTTTATACAATGGTTATGACTCCTTACACTGCTTTAGGGGCAGAACTAACCTTAGATTACCATGAAAGAACATCTTTAAATTCCTATAGGCTTGCATTTTCATTGGCGGCAGGGCTGGTTTGTGCAGTGCTTCCAATGTTAATAGTGAATGCTTTTTCTGATATCAGAACAGGTTATATAATGATGGCAATAACCTTTGGCTTGATCTTTTCAATTCCATGGATAGGTGTTTTTCTATTCACCAAGGAAAGAAAAGAATTCTCTAAAGAAAAAAGTACCTTCAACTTTTTCAATATGTTTTTTGAACCTTTTAAAATCAAGAGTTTTCGGCTCCTTATTGCTATGTATCTTTTTGCATATTTATCGATAGATGTAGTCTCAACTATCTTTGCCTATTATACTAAGTATTATATTGGAAATGAAGGCCTACTTCCCATAGCGTTAGGTGCTCTTTTCATAACCGAAATTGTTTTTATCCCATTTTATGCCTTTATTGCTAAAAAGACATCCAAAAATATCTCATATATTTTAGGTGCATTAGTATGGTGTGTTGCGGGATTCATTCTTTTTACGTTGCCTCCTGATGTAACTATGTCCCACATAATTTTAATGGCGGCAACAATAGGAGCGGGAGTTTCAGGGGTTGCAGTTATGCCTCATACTATATTTGGGGATGTAACCGATGTTGCTGAATTAAAATTCGGTAAAAGAGAAGAGGGTACTTTAAGTGGTTTGATGACGTTTGTGAGAAAAGTGGCATCTGGCTTGGCAGTTGCAGGGGTTACCTTTTCATTGGGGCTATCAGGATTTGTTAACCCAATAGACGGAGTAGAACAGCTTCAACCTGAGAGTTTTTTGTTTGCGTTGAGATTTATAATCTCTTTCGTTCCGATAATTTTATTGGTTTTAGGAATAATTGCGGCTGCTAGATATCCTTTAAATCCTCGAAGACATGAAAAATTAAGAGAATATCTAGAGGCAAAAAGAGAGAATGAAACAATAAAAGAAGAATTAGAAAAAGAAATAATTGAATTAAAAAAAGAATTGATTTGAGTAAAAAAGGTTATAGCCAGTTTTTATAAATTATAAAAAGAAAGAAAAACTAAGTATTTAGTAGATAAATGTCTCTAATCGATGATAAATGACTGTAATTGGTCGGAAATGGTTATAATTGACATTGACAATATAAAAACTTTAATATATAATTAATTCGAAAGTTCCTAAATTATGAAAATTGTAAAATAATGAAACATTGAAATTAGGCTTAAGACTTAAAGTTAATAAAAGTGATAAGGTGGAGAAGAAGAGAAAACCTTAGTAAATATTAGTATATCTAAAAGTGGGGAACCACTCGAGGATAAAAAACAGTATTTATTGAGGTTTTTTGTTTTGTAGTAGGGTAAGAGTACAATAAAAATAGGGAATAATGAAATTATTTTCTTTGCGCGTAAAGAAAAGTTTCAATAAAGCAGAAAGTATGATGTTTTAACAAAGTTAGTAGCTGAAAGCGTAGCATTTGTATCCTCTGGCGCCAGGAAAAGTTGGGAAGGTACATTTTAATGCCCACTTCAGAAATGGGCAAAAGCAATTATTAACGAAAGGTAGAGTAAAATAAAGTAAGAAGAAAAAGAGCCAAAATACTTAACAACCTTTTCTAAAAGGCCCAAAGCATTGTTCTTGTCATGGGCAGAAGCAGGGGAAACAACGGTGAAGATAGGGAAGTTTAAAAAAATTTTCTCTTAAGGAGGATAAGATGATGAAGGATGTTGTTGCTAAGAAAAAGAAGTATCAAAAATTACTTATGCTGTCCATAATTTTAATTTTGCTTGGAAGTGTTCTTGCCCATTTATTTAATACTTCATTTTATTCTACTAAGGTAAGCAGAATAAGTTTTGATACTGAGAAGGGTGAATTATCTGGTCTGCTTTATATTCCAAAGGGTGCTAATAGTCAGGATCCAAGACCGACAATTATTACTACACATGGGTATTTAAATTCTAGTGAAATGCAGGATGCAGTGGCAATAGAGCTTTCCAGAAGGGGATATGTTGTCCTGGCTCTGGATATGTATGACCACGGTCATTCAATAAACAATACAGAATTTTCTAGCTCTAGCGCCTTCTTCTCTTTTTGGCCCACTAGTATCTATGATGCAGTACAGTATATGTATGAACAAGATTATGTATTAAAAGATGAGGCAGGGAATGGGATTATTGCTGTTGGTGGTCATTCTATGGGTGGATTTTCATCCACAATGGCTATGGTGCAGGATGAACAGGATTATGCAACTACTGGGATAAGAAAAATACATGCTGGTTTAACCATGGGTTCGGATTATAGTTGGTCGAGTTATTTAGGTGTAACTGGTGATGTAGCTTTCCAGGCTTATGGTCCCAGAATAGTTGGTAAAGTTGCAGCTCATTATGATGAATTCTTCTTTGATCAGGAAGCTTTTGCATCAGGAGAGACGGTAGTCTATAAAGATTATACTAATACTGAAGAAGGGCGAAAATTCTTAGGAAATCCTGCTGAGCCACAGAGTGAAACCTGGTATAATCTGGAAAATGGGGGAAAAAGAATTATCTATACACCTCGCGAGATTCATCCTAGAAATCATTTTTCAATTACCACAACCGGTCATGCGATAGATTTTTATAATGTTGCTTTTGAGGAGTATACATCAACTAATCAGAATTCAGCAAATCTGCCATCTGGTAATCAAATATGGTTTTTAAAAGAACTATTTTCATTTGTGGCCATGATTGGATTCTTCCTGCTTCTTGTCCCGTTAGTCTTACTTATATCAGATCTACCTTTCTTCTCAAAATTAAAAACAGAGATAAATCCAGAAATTAAAGGTCCTGGGACCAAAAAGGATAAGATCATCTATTGGATTATATTTAGTATCTCCGCTTTATTCCCGGCATTATTCTTTCCCACTCTGATGGATAAAGCCGGAACGGGTATGACAGTTCTTAAGGTGTTCTCAGTGCTTGTAATTGCCCTTTCTGTAGTTAAGGTAATTATGGGGTTTGTAAAGAAAGATAAAGAAGGGTTTAAGGCAATCATCACAGGACCAGCACTGTTATCTGCCGTATCTATTATTTTATTATTGATTTTGATTAATTCTTCAAATGTCCTTAAATTGAACAGTTATTTTAATGAACCAGCTACAAATCAAATTCTCTATTGGGCCATGGTAGTAACATCTGTAGTAGCAATAATTGGCCTGTTCACCCATTATTTAAATAAAAATTCACAGAGTATTTCTCTCAAGCAGTATGGTTTTGTTGTTAACTGGAAATCTATTTTAGCTAGTTTAGTAGCAGCCCTGGTTGCGGTGCTAATTGCATATCTAATTCTGTTTATCATTGATACAGTATTCAAAGTTGACTTTAGAATCTGGACATGGGCTGTAAAGACTTTTGGAAGCAGTCATTTGGTTGCTGCTTTGAAATATGCTCCTTTCTTTTTCCTGTATTTTTATGTGACCGGGATTACGGTTAATGCTAATACTGGACATATGAAGGGATGGAAGGGTTACGTGGCTGCCTCTGTATTGAATGTTGGAGGTCTGGTTCTGTATCTGATATTACAGTACGGGAAACTTTTTATTACTGGAACAGCACTCTTCCCTTCCCAGTCACTCAGCAGCATCTTACTGTTTGCCCTTATTCCAACTCTGCTTGTTGCCACTATTTATTCTAAAGTTCTTTTTAAAAGAACTGGTAATATATATACGGGAGTATTTTTAAATACATTCCTAGTTACAATGATTACGGTTGCCAACACTACCTTATATAGTGGTTTAATTTGAATATTGAGGGAATTGAGTCTTTAATATTATGGAGTATATACCAAACCAACAGGCATGTATTATATATATGCCTGTTGGTTTGATAAACTTCTTTAGTACGCCTTTCTGTGGTTAGACTATTATTGGAAAAAAACGCATGAAAGAATTACAGCTGAAAAGAGTTTCTGAATAACGACAATTGTATGACCTCTTATGAGACAATAATGATGTGATATCGAATAAATTATACTGTGAGGAAGTAAATGTACAAAAATTGAAAATTTTAAAAGTTAGTTAAAATGCGTGTTTTAGAATTTCTAAAATGAGTATAAAAAAGTTTTTAGGAGGACTGTAATGGAAAAGTATATTTTATCAATCGATCAAGGGACTACAAGTTCTCGGGCTATAATTTTTGATCACGATGGGAATGTTGTTAGTTTAGCACAGCAAGAATTTATGCAGTATTATCCTAAACCCGGATGGGTAGAGCATGATCCCAATGAAATTTGGGCAACTACAATGGGAGTTATAGCAGATGCTATGGCTCGAGGGAATATTAAACGTAGTCAGATCAGTGCGATTGGTATAACTAATCAAAGGGAGACAACCGTTATTTGGGATGCAGAAACGGGGAAACCTGTTCACAATGCAATCGTTTGGCAAGATAGAAGGACTTCAAAAATTTGTGATAATTTGAAAGAAAAAGGTTTAGAAGAAGCTATTAAGCATAAGACAGGTCTTATGGTAGATGCTTACTTTTCTGGAACTAAAATTAAATGGATTTTGGATAATATTGAAGGAGTCAGAGAAAAAGCAGAAGCTGGAAAACTTAGATTTGGAACTATAGATACGTGGTTAATCTGGAAGCTAACTAATGGAAAAGTTCACGTTACTGATTATACCAATGCATCCAGAACAATGATATACAATATTTTCGATCTTAAATGGGATGAAGATCTTCTTAAAGAGTTAAATATACCTTTTTCTCTTTTACCAGAGGTAAAACCTTCGAGTCAAATATATGGTAATACCGATGTAGATGTATTCGGCGCAGAAGTACCCATTGCTGGAATAGCAGGAGATCAGCAAGCTGCTACGTTTGGTCAGGTTTGCTATGAAAAAGGTATGGTAAAAAACACATATGGCACCGGTTGTTTCATGTTAATGAACACTGGGGAAGATCCTATTGAATCTAAACATGGTTTATTAACTACAATAGCTTACGGAATTGATGGGAAGGTTAACTATGCCTTGGAAGGATCTATTTTCGTTACAGGTGCTGCTGTTCAATGGCTTAGAGATGAGTTAAAGATAGTTGATAGTGCTGCAGATACTGAATATTATGCAACTAAAGTCAAAGATAATGGTGGTGTTTATTTTGTGCCGGCATTTGCAGGGCTTGGAGCGCCTTATTGGGATATGTATGCAAGGGGTACAATCGTTGGCTTAACAAGAGGATCATCAAAAGCACACATTATTAGAGCTACTTTGGAATCTATAGCATATCAAACAAGAGATGTTCTTGAAGCTATGGAGGCCGATTCGGGTATAAAACTTAAAACTCTCCGAGTAGATGGTGGTGCTGCATTAAATAATTTCCTTTTGCAATTTCAATCTGATATTCTTGGTGTAGAGGTTGAAAGGCCCGTAGTTAATGAGACGACAGCGTTAGGTGCAGCATATTTGGCGGGTTTGGCAGTAGGATATTGGAATGGTCAGGAGGAATTATTAAGAAAATGGAAACGGGATGCCCTTTTTACTCCTCAAATGGATGAGGATGAAAGGGAAAGATTGTACGCTGGTTGGAAAAGAGCCGTTGAAAGGGCAAAAAATTGGATTGAAGAAAAATAATCAAATAATTGTAAGTCTGTTAACTTTCACTTAATTTAAGTATGTTAGAATGTGTGGTGAAATAAAAGTTAATAATAAAATGGTGGAGAATAAGAGAAAACCATATCCTAAAGCGAAATTATTTCGTAAAGGGTATGGTTTTTTTTATAATATCAGGAGGTTGGTAAAAGTTGATAGCGGTTATAGGTTCTGGAATAGTAGGAAGTTTAATCGCAAGAGAAATTAACAAATATATAGAAGATGTCTTCATATTTGAGGCAAGAAACGGAATAGGAACAGGTGTCACAAAAGGAAATTCTGGAATAATTCACGGGGGGTATGACGATACTCCTGGAAGTTTAAGGTCAGAACTGTGTTATAAGGGTAATAAATTGTACGATGAGATATCCCAGGAACTTTCTGTAGAAGTGAAAAGAGTTGGATCACATGTTGTTGCATTAAACGAAGATGAGTTAAAAGCGATCGATGAGTTGGAAGAAAGAGCAATTCAAAACGGGGTCAAAGAATATGAGATTTTAGATAAGGTAGAACTATTAGAAATGGAGCCAAATTTAAATAAGAGTGCTTTAAAATCCTTTTATTGCCCTATAGCAGGTGTGACTGAGCCATGGGAAGTAGCTATGCAAGCTACAAAATCGGTAGAGATCAATGGAGGAAAAGTTTTAAAAAATAAGAAACTTGTTGAAGTAAAAAAGAAAGATAACAAGTTTGAATTGTTCTTTGAAGATGGGAGCAGTTATATAGCAGATTTAGTTATTAATGTTGCAGGATTATATGCAGATGAAGTAGCAAAACTTTTTGGAGATGAGGTACCTTATATTTTCCCTGTAAAAGGTGAGTATTATCTTTTAGGAAAGGACATAAAGTATGCAAATGCTGTCATTTTTCCAACTCCCTCTAAGTTGACGAAAGGTTGTTTGGTGGTTCCGACTGTGGATGGGGGTTATTTAGCTGGGCCTACTGCTCATGGTGTGAAATCAAAACAAGATCTTTCTACGACTCAAGAAGGGCTTTTAGAAGTCAGAGAAAAATCTTTGAGGTTGGTTCCAACTTTAGATTTTTCAAGGAATGTAATTAAAACGTTTGCCGGTCTAAGACCTGAAACAAAGGAAAAAGATTTTCATATCGATGTAGGTGGAGGGAATGTTATACATGTTTCTGGTATAAGATCCCCTGGATTAACCGCTGCACCTGCGATCGCTAAATACGTTGTAGAATATCTTATTCAAGAAAAGTTACATATTAATTTACAAAAAAGGAAAAATTACATCGGTCAAATAGAAAAAGTTCCACATTTAGTGGAAAAGGATTATGACTACTGGGAAAGAGTCATTCAAGAAGATCCAGATGCTGGAGAAATGATTTGTTATTGTAACAAAATAACAAAAAAAGAGATTAAAGAGGCTATAAAAAACGGTGCAAGAACTTTAGATGATGTTAAATTTGCTACGAGAGCTTCCTTTGGAGAATGTCAAGGAAGTTTTTGCATACCAAAGATATTGAAAATAATCTCCGAAGAAACAGGGTTAAAACCAGAAGAAGTACTTCAAAATGAAAAAGGTTCGTGGATAATAAATTCCGAGGTGAGAGCGATATGAAATACGAAACAGATGTTGTTGTATTAGGTGGTGGCGGAGGAGGAATGGCCGCTGCTAAGGCTGCAGATAAAAATGGTGCAAACGTTATTCTTATAGAAAGGGAAGAAGAAAACGGTGGAGTTTTAAATCAATGTATTCACAATGGTTTTGGGATACATTATTATAGAAAAGATTTAACTGGCCCAGAATTCAAAGAAACGCTTCAAGAAGAATTAGCCAATACGAATATAAAAATATTGAACAGTGCCTTTGTGTTGAATGTGAATAAAGATAAACAATTGACTTTTGTGAATCATAAAGGGATACACGAGATAAAAACAAAGGCTTTAGTTATGGCAACAGGGGCAAGAGAAAGACATTTTAATTCACTTGCGGTTCCGGGTGATAGGGTTGCTGGTATTTTTACCGCAGGAGTAGCTCAAAAATACATCAACCTTCAAAATCTCAAGCCAGCCAATAGCGCCTTAATAGTTGGTTCAGGAGATATTGGATTGATAATGGCTCGCCGGCTTCATTTAGAGGGAATAGAAGTAAAAGGTGTTGTAGAAATTTTGCCATACCCAGGTGGGTTGGAAAGAAACGTTCAACAGTGTCTAAGAGATTATAATATTCCATTGTATCTTTCTCATACCGTCACAAGAGTCGAAGGAAATAAGAGATTGAGTAAAGTTTACGTATCTCAAGTTGATGAAAATAGGCAAGTTATTCCAAACACGGAAAAGGTATTTAACGTGGATGCCCTCATAACATCCGTTGGCCTTATACCTTTAACAGACCCTGTAAAATTTGTTGAAACTGGTCCTGGATTTATCACATCTAATACTAATCAAACTTCTGAAGATTGGATCTTTGCAGCTGGGAACTGTACAGTTGTATTTGACTTAGTGGATTATGTTTCAAGAGAAGGGGAAAAAGCCGGTAAATATGCTGCTCTTTATTCACAAAATCAATACTTTCCAGAGCAAAAGGTAAAAGTTAAAAAAGGTAAAAATATAAATATATTGCATCCAATGTATATAGATCCCAACGAAAGGACAAAGTTGTACCTTAGAGTTTCAAAAACTTTCAAAAGAGCGGAAGTTACAGTAGAACCTCTTGGAATTAAGATGATAGAAGAAGAAGCTAGACCTTCTGAAATGATTGAAATTTCCATAAAACCATTTAAGGATAAGAATTTGAAAGAAATAGAGGTGAGTGCACGTGAACTCGGTTGAATACAAAAAGAAGAAAATAGTGTGTACAAATTGCCCTTTGGGATGTAAAATAAACGTTGTTTATGCAGATGCAGATGAAATAGAAATTGTAGAAGTTAAGGGGAACAGATGTAAAAGAGGTTTAGAATTTGTAAAACAAGAAATCACTGATCCCTTAAGAGTGGTTGTAACAAGCGTTAAAGTAGAAGATGGAGAAATTTCGATGGCTTCGGTTCGGTCTGATAAACCTGTCCCATTGAGACTTATGCAAGATATAATGAAAATATTAAAAGAAACAAAGGTAAAAGCACCCGTTAAAAGAGGGGACGTTGTAATACAAAATATATTAGACACAGGTAGTGATATAATAGCTACGAGAAGTGTCAATAGGAAAAAATAAGAAACAAAAAAGTGTCTTAAAAGGAGATAATATGAAAGGTTTATGTAATTTAATCAAGAAAAACACTATAATTCCTGCTATTAGAGATTTAAATGACTTAGATGATGCCTTAAAAACTGAATCCCCTATCATTTTTTTGCTTACGGGATCCATATTGATTTTAGAAGATGTTATGCCTATTGTAAAACAATTTAATAAAAAGTTATTTATCAATATCGATTTACTAGAAGGCATCGCTTCTGATAAAAAAGGTATTGAATATTTAGCTCGTAAACAGTTATGTGATGGAATAATATCCACAAAAAATAACGCTATAAAAACAGCAATGCAAGAAAATTTAATGGCAGTTCAAAGGGTGTTTTTGATAGATTCTAACTCTTTAAAATCTGTTGTAAATTTTCTGGAAAAAACTTCTCAACCTAATGCCTTTGAAATATTACCAGCGATAGCAGCACCATATTTTTTAGAAAATATAGGAACAAAGGTATGTTTGATAGCTGGTGGATTGGTAAGTAAAAAAGAAGAGGTTTTGGAGCTCTTTAAAAAGGGTATCCATGCTATTTCTACCAGTGCTAAAGATTTATGGTAAAAAGATTATTTTAAAGTTTCTGATAAAGATGTTATATAATAAGTCTGCTCTGGGATAATTCTTTTTGAGCGGACTTATTTCTTTTAGTATTTGATGTTACCCAATTTTATTTTAGTAGAAGCACAGTTTTTATTCCGAGTGATTCTTAACAATTATTTTTTGATTTTTTAGAAAAATAACCATGATTATTGTGGTAAAATTCTTTATATTCATATATTTTTTATTATGCAAAATGCATTGTGGGGGGTTCTATGGAGATCTACAAAAGAATAATCAGAATAGCTTTCCCGATAGCGCTTCAGCAAGTTATCTTTACAAGCGTTAATTTTGTTGATACCTTAATGATCGGGCTTTTGGGAGAGGTTGCCATCGCTTCAGTTGGACTTTCAAATCAGTTTTTCTTCTTGTACAACTTAATATTGTTTGGACTAGTCTCTGGAGGAGGCATTTTCTTTGCACAGTATTGGGGGAAAAAAGATGAAGATGGTTTATCTCGTTCTGTTGCGTTAACTATCTTGTCTTCCCTTCTCTTCTCTATTCCATTCTTTTTATTGAGTTATTTTACTCCAGAGTTAGTTTTGAGATTTTTTAGCCCGGATATTGAGGTTATTAAAGCTGGAATACCTTATTTAAAGGTAATTGCTTTTAGTTATCCATTATTTGCAATTACAATGGTTTTTTCTTTTATGCTGAGAAGTATAGGAAAAGCTCATTTGCCTTTGATAATAACTATTATAGAATTATCTACAAACATCTTGCTAAATTATTTGCTAATCTTTGGTAAGTTTGGTTTCCCTGTTTTAGGTATAAAAGGTGCTGCGATAGGAACTTTGATTGCTAGAGCGATCGGATGTACTGCAACAGTTTTTATAGTTTACGTTGGAAAGCTCCCAGGAAGGGCTTATTTTAAACATGTTGCTGAATTGAATTCAAAATTTATGAAAAACTTCTTTCATTACGCCTTACCTACTTTGGCAAATGAATTTGCCTGGTCATTGGGATTCACTATGTATTCTGTTGTTTATGCTCATATGGGAACAGATGTCATAGCTGCTCAAAGAGTTATGTCAACTATAGAAGGGTTTGCGGTTTCTGTGACTTTTTCTATAGCTAACGCTGCATCAGTAATTATTGGAAATATATTGGGAGTATCTAAATTTGAAGAAGCCTTTGAAACCTCCAAAAAAGCCTTAAAATTGGCGGAGTTAATAAGTGTAATAGCAGCTATCGTAGGGATAGTAACTACATTTTTAGTAGTTGATGTATTCGATGTTTCAGAAGAAGTTAAAAATATGGTAAAAGTCACAATAATTATTTCAATGGGGTTTCTACCGGTAAAGATCTTCAACGGTATGAACGTTGTCGGATTTTTAAGAGCCGGAGGAGATACAAGATTCTCTTTTTTGGTTGAAGCTTCTACGTTGTGGTGTATAGGTGTTCCTCTAGCTGCGATTGGAGGATTGTTATTAAATTTAAGTTTTCCCACCGTTTATTTTTTAACGATGATGGAAGAGATTATAAAATCAATAATTCTTTTTTTCAGATATAGAAGTAAAAAATGGCTTAGAAACGTTTTAGAAGAGGCTTAGGTTTTACACCTTATAGGGGGGATGTTTGTGATGGAGAGTATTATTGAAGTGAAGAATTTGAAGAAGTATTATAAGAGTATAAAAGCGGTTGACGGTGTTTCTTTTGATGTAAAAAAAGGCGAGATCGTTGCTATTTTAGGTCCAAACGGTGCTGGGAAAACAACAACACTTGAAATAATCGAAGGATTGAGAAAAAAAGACGCGGGAGAAATTTACTATTTTGGGAAAAAGATAGAAAACGTAGATTCTAATATTAAAGAAAGAATAGGCATTCAATTACAAGATACTAATTTTTTCCCAAATTTAAAGGTTTTGGAAACCCTTAAAGCATTCTCGGGATTATACAAAAATAGTCTTGATGTAAATAAGATTTTGAAGGATTTTAATCTTGAAGAAAAAAAGAATAGTAAGGTCTCAAAACTTTCAGGTGGACAATTACAAAGATTAGCGTTAGCTACAGCGGTAATTAATGATCCTGTGTTGTTGTTTCTTGATGAGCCAACTACAGGGTTAGATCCTCAAGCAAGAAGAAGTACATGGGAAAAAATATCGGACTTAAGAAATTTAGGCAAGACCATAATACTAACTACCCATTATATGGAAGAAGCTGAATTTTTGGCTGATAGAATCTATATTTTTGATCAAGGCCGGGTAATAGCGCAAGGAACACTTAAAGAGCTAATACATTCGTTGAAAATGGACTCCATAATCACCTTTGAAATTAACTCTAATGGGAACTTTGATGAGATAAAAGAAGAACTTTTCAAAGATTCAAATTTTCAAGTCACCATAAAAGAAAATTTTTATACCATAGAAACAAAAGATGTAGAGAGTACTCTTGTAAGAATATTTGAGGACGCAAAAATAAAGAAGTTTGATATATCGAATATTGTTATTAGAAAGCCTAACTTAGAGGATGTTTTTCTCCATTTAACCGGGAAAAGCTTAAGGGATTAGGTGAGATGATATGAAAAAAATTATAAATCTCACAAAGACATTTTTTATTGATTCTTCAAGAGAATTTGCTGTTCCCTTTTGGACTATAATATTTCCCACGTTATTTTTCATTTTATTCGTGAGTATCTTTGAAAATATTGGCACCTCAGAAAATTTAGATTTGAAGGTTGGAATATATTACGAAGAGCCTTTACAGGGAGTAATAAAAACTACATTCGATGATGTCTTTTCTCCGTCTGAATCAAATCATATCCCTTTTAAAGTAGTGGAGTATGATTCTTTCGAAAAAGGACTTCGGAACTTAAAAAATTCCGAGATAAATGCTTTTGTAGTGTTTCCTGAAAACTTTAATTTACTTAATCTGAAATTTTTGATCAAAACTATTGAGATTCCTGATATAAAAGTTTATTATACCAACGATAGTGCTTCTATGTATGCAAGAGACATTTTTGAAGTATTTTTGGATGAAATGAATATAATGATGTACACAAGAGGGGAAGAAGTAAAATTAGCGGTTAATGAAGAGATTATAGGTATAAAACAGTCAGAACCGTATAGATACAGAGATTTCCTATTTCCTGCCATTATTTTGATGTCTGTTTTGACTGTAGCTGTATTTAATATGCCTTTTGATTTTTCGTATTACGTTGAAAAAGGTGTTTTTAAAAGGCTAAACTCCACTCCTATAAAAGGGAACGAATACTTTTTTAGCTTTTTACTTTCACATCTCATCCTACTGTTACTTTCTTTGATCGTTTTATACATTGAGGCTTACCTTTTTGATGTTAGTCCGGATATATATAAACCAGAGTTTATAGCCTACAGTGGTTTTTCAATCCTCGTGATACTGAGTGTCGGCCTTCTTCTTTCTTCTTTGTATAAAAATATGGGATCCGCCGAAGCAATTTCTCAGGTCATATATCAAGCGACCATTTTTTTAAGTGGATTTTATTTTGAGGTGACTAATACACCTTGGTTTATAAGATGGTACGTTTATTTTAACCCTGTTACTTATTTAGTGGATGGGATGAGGAAGTTGATGACTGGGAATGTTCTTGTCCCTGTTAATATAATCGTCCCTGTTATCTGGATGGTGGCATCTATCTTAATCTTTTCAATGAGTTATAAGGGGATGGTTTATTGTGAAAAATAAACGCATGTTTTCTTTAGTGAGTATATTTTATAAAGAAACCTTTAGAAATGGTTTCGAAGTGTTCTTTACTCTCCTTCTACCCGTTCTATTGATGTTTCTTTTCGGGATTATTTTTGGTACAGAGACTGACCAAAGTGTTGAGTATAAATTGGGAATCGCTGGTAACTTTGGAGAAGGGATTGTAGAAGCTCTTCCTTATCAAGTGTTAATTTTTGAAGACAAAAACTCTTTAAGTCAAGCTTTAGAAAGCGATCAAATCGATATGGGAATAATTATAGTTGAGAATAATCAAATAACCTTTGTTCAAAAAGGAACAGACATAAATAATCAGAGCAATATATTTTTAAAATTAAAATTGCAAAGTTTGTTGAAAAAGTATTTTATAGGGATGAATGAAGATTATATAAACGTGGAATTTGTTGAAACCCCCATAGGAGAAAGGCAAGAAAATACTTTGGATTTTATTTTGACAGGAGTTATAGGATTATCGCTTTTATCAGGTGGCATGTTTTCAATGATAAATGTATTTGGAAGATATCGAAAACTAGGCACAATTAAAAGACTTAAAGCCTCACCAATGAAACCGATAGAATTTACTTTATCGGCTTCATCCACTAAGCTTTTTTTGAATCTCATATCCATGTTTATTATAGTTTTTTTAGGTAAAATAATGTTTGATTCGAGTTTGACATTCAACTGGGGACTGCTTGTTATAGTGTTTTTTACTTCATCTATAGGAATGATGGGATTTGGGATATTGCTTTTATTGTTGTTCAAAGAACCTTCGGTAACGATAGAAATTGCTTCTATCCTTTATGTTGTAATGACTTTCTTTTCAGGGGTATATTTCCCTGTTGAATTTTTGCCCACTTCTGTCAGATGGGTAAGTAATATTTTACCGGTTAAGTATGTGGTTGATTTAATAAGGTACACAGGAAATATCAAACAAATTGGCTTAAACGCCTTTGTAATAATTAATTTGGTTTTGTTTGTAGGAGGGCTTTTCCTCTTGTTCGTCTCGTCTGAGATTTTTTTGAAAGAAGAGAAATAATTAAAAAAAGTAAAAAAACAATGAATATTAAACTCAATTTTACTTGTTGTTTTAACTTTAGACTTGACAAAAGTGTTGTGAACGGTTATAATATTCAACGGTTGCAAAAAAGAATTTTGATATACGTAACTACTAAGTGACCCGCTAGCTCAGCTGGTAGAGCATTTGACTTTTAATCAAAGGGTCCTGGGTTCGAATCCCAGGCGGGTCACCATTTTTTTATAGTTATTAGCGCGAGTGGCGGAACTGGCAGACGCGCAGGACTTAGAATCCTGTGGATTAATAATCCGTGTGGGTTCAAGTCCCACCTCGCGCACCAGCCAAATATTGCGGATATAGCTCAGCGGTAGAGCACTTGCTTGCCAAGCAAGGGGTCGTGGGTTCGAATCCCATTATCCGCTCCAATAAAAAAGTCCCCTGGTGGGGACATTTTACTTACTTGCCGTGAGGCTGTCTTCATTCTTCTTTCATGAATGGATATTTGAAATCTTTTGGTGGAACGAAATTTTCTTTAACTGCTCTGGCGGAAACCCATCTTAAAAGGTTTATAACGCTTCCAGCTTTGTCGTTTGTTCCTGAAGCTCTTGCACCACCAAACGGTTGTTGAGCCACCACAGCACCAGTAGGTTTATCGTTGATGTAGAAGTTTCCGGCAGCGTTAACGAGTACTTCCTCTGCCTTTTTAATAGCCTTTCTATCTTGAGCGAAGATCGCTCCAGTTAAACCATAGGGTGAAGTTTCATCACATAATTTCAATACATCGTCAAATTCTTTTGTATCGTAAACGTAGATACTTAAAACAGGGCCAAATATTTCTTCTACCATAGTTTTAAACTTTGGATTAGTCGTTAGTATTACAGTTGGCTCAATAAAATATCCAATAGAATCATCGCACTTTCCACCATAGATTATTTCTGCCTCATTACTTTCCTTTGCAAAATCTATGTAACTTTTTATCTTATCAAAAGCCTCTTTGTCAATTACAGCATTCATAAAGTTGGTGAAATTTTCTGGAGAGCCGATTTTAATTTCTTTCAAATTTTCGATCAAATTTTCTTTTACTTTCGGCCAGATGTTGTCAGGTATATAAGCTCTTGAGACAGCCGAACATTTTTGACCTTGATATTCAAATGCTCCCCTAATTAGCGCTGTTACCAGTGGTTCTATTTCACTACTTTCATGTGCAATCACAAAGTCCTTTCCACCTGTTTCTCCAACTATTCTTGGGTAAGTTTTATAATTTCTTATGTTCTTCCCGATTGTTTCCCACATATTTTGAAAAGTTGGAGCTGAACCGGTGAAATGTAATCCAGTAAAGTTAGGATCTTTAAAAACTATACTTCCAATTTTGGATCCTGAACCAGGTATGAAATTTATTACTCCATCGGGCAATCCAGCTTCTTGTAGTAATTTCATGAAGAAGTATGCAGAATATACAGCTGAAGAAGCAGGCTTCCACAAAACCGTATTTCCCATGATAGCAGGTGCCGTGGGTAGGTTTCCTGCTATAGAAGCGAAATTAAATGGAGTAACTGCGAAAACGAATCCTTCTAAAGGTCTATACTCTAATCTATTCCATACACCTTTGATAGATTTTGGCTGATCTGTGTATATCTTTGTTGCATAGTATGAGTTGAATCTTAAAAAGTCTATCAATTCGCATGCTGAATCGATTTCTGCTTGAAAAACATTTTTGCTTTGACCGAGCATGGTAGCTGCATTTAATGTTGACCTCCAATTCGTGGATAACAGTTCAGCTGCTTTTTTGAAAATGGATAGTCTATCAACCCATGAAAATTTATCCCATACTTTCTTTGCCTCTAGGGAACTTTCTATTGCCATTGCAATTTCTTTTTCACTAGCTTTGTGGTATTCTGCCAATACATGGCTGTGATCGTGAGGCATAACACATTTTCCAAGATCGCCTGTTCTTACTTCTTTCCCACCAATTATAAGAGGGATTTCGATTTTCTCACCTTTCAGTTCAGAAAGTTTTTCCTTTAATTCTTTCTTTTCTTTACTTCCTGGCTCATAATTTAAAATAGGCTCGTTTTCAGGCATTTCGAAAATAGGTATCGAGTTGTTCAAAGTTGATTCCTCCTTTTTAAGTTTTATACAACTGAGGGTTCTTCAATGATTTCTCCCCTATTGAATCTTTCTAAATCTAAAATTACATTGTAAGTTAATTGATCACCTGTAACTATATCTGCCATTAGAATACCAACGGCTGGTGCAAGCATGAAACCATGTCCACTGAATCCACAAGCTACATAGAGGCCTTCTACCTGGTTAATCTGTGATACTATTGGTTGTCTATCTGGTGAAATGTTGTATAAGCCAGCCCATTGCCTAATGACACGAATATTTTTAAGAGGAGGCAGCAACCACGTTGCCTTTTTTGACATAGTTTCAAGAAACTCCCATGAACTTTCCATGTTGTAACTAGGGGGCTCGTTCTCCGGTCCATATCCCATGATGAAGCTTCCATTGGGTTCTTGTTGACAGTAAATATTGTAGGAAAAGGACATCAACATTGGATCGAGTATATTTTTTACAGATTCTGTGACCAATATTTCGTGTCTTTCAGAGTAAATTGGCAGATCTATTCCAGCCATTTTAACTATATTTTGTGTCCAACCTCCTACTGCTACAACTACCTTCTTACATTCTATAAAACCTTTGTTTGTTTGTACACCTAGTACTGTGTCGTTTTTAGTTATTATGTCTTTGACTTCGGTAAATTTGTTTATTTCCACACCTAATCTTTGTGCAGCTTCAGCGTAACCCAAAGTCACTTGAAAAGGGTTGGCATGCCCATCTTTAGCACAGTAGGCGGCTCCTACCAATTTTTCTATGTTTAAGTCGGGAACGATTTCTTTAGCTTCTTTAGGAGTTAAAAGAATAGAAGGAATATTTAAACTGTGTTGAACTTCGATATTTTTTTTAAATTGTTCTAATTCTTTGTCAGAGTATGCTAGTAATAAGTAACCTTTTTGCTTTAATTCTATGTCTCTTTTTATTTGAAGGACATCTTCAAAGTGTTCAAAAATATGCATACTTTCACTTGCCAGAAGACAGTTTTGTTTGGTGCCCCATTGTTGCCTAACTCCTGCACCGCATCTACCAGTTGCTCCGCTTGAAAGATAGGATTTTTCAAGTAAAACTACATCTTTAACACCTTTTTTGGCAAGGTTATAGGCAATGGAACAACCTACGACCCCTCCTCCTATTATCACAACGTTTGCTTTATTTTTCATGTTTTTCACCTGCTAACTAATTTTATTAGAGTTTATTTATCATTCTCCATTACGGTTCCTTTTGTTACTTCTTCAAAGGTTATTCCTCCGTAGGGAGGTCTGATGCTTTGTAGTTCTATTTCTTCCATCGGTTTGCCCGTCATCTGTGAAATTTCTTTTGCGATCAATAAACCACAGGTTTTACCTTGGCAAGGTCCCATCCCGCTTCTTGTTACCCTCTTTATTTCTTCAACGGTGGTAAATCCTTTTCTTATGGCATCCCTTATTTCTTTTAAAGTTACATCTTCACATCTACAAATTATTACCTTGTTTTCATCCATGATTTCCTTCCTCCACTTTAAAATTCCTAGCTTGCAAATAATATTCTTTTGGAATTTCTATACTCACTGCGGCTGTTTTGTCTTGAAATTTTCCATCCAATATTCTTATTACTTTGCCATCACATAAGTATTTTCCCTCTCTATCAAATACCTTTACAATTTCTCCTTTATGGGGTCTTGGAAGAAATTCGTAAGGCATGATTACAACCGAGGTTGTTTCACTGAAATTTTTATGAATTACAAACATTGCCAGTCCTGGACATTTGCTAACACATATACCGCATCCGGTGCATTTTTCAAAGTCAACGTAGGGAATGTTGTTGATGTTACCATTTTCAGATATGGCGTTGAAAGGGCAGCTTTTTACGCAGGGGTCGCAAGGGAATCTTTGAAAGCACTCTGATATGGCTATAGGACCTTTGTCAAAGACCTTTTCTTCTGATGGTAACTTGTTTTTTAAGTTTTCTTCCGAAGGTACCCCAGTTTTCATCAAATGAGAGATATCGAGTGCTTCTTCTGAAAATTTTTCGTTATAATTTTTCCCGTGATTCAAACCTAATTTAGATAATCCTTTCCTAATTTTCTTGCCTACAGGTCCAGATCTTAGCAATTCTAATTCATTTTTAGCCTCTTCTATTCTTTCTTCAATTTCGTCTTTGCTGTTTTTTCCGATTCTTTTGGCAACGGATAAACCGGCAATTTGGCCTTCAATCATAGCTGCTGTTGCTTCTTCTATCCCTGAAACATCCCCTGCGACAAATAAATTTTTAATTGACGTTTCCATATTTTCATCTCTTAAGGGAACGTAGCCGCCCAGTTCTGAAACATAAGTGGTTTTCACTTTCCTTTGTTTTAACAGGTCAACCAACGGGGTTAATCCTACCGATAAACAGATTGCATCGCATTTGATAAGTTGCTCAGTACCTTTTACTTCATTCCAATTGCTGTCGAGTTCACATATTACCGCTCCTTCAACTTTTTCTTTTCCAATGGCTTTTTTTATGGTATGGGATGTTAAAATAGGTACGCCCAACCTTCTGAGTTTTGATGCATGAACAGAGTATCCACCTATTTTTGGCGCTGCTTCAACTATTGCAGCTACTTTTACACCAGCTTGTAGTAACTGGTAACAAACTATCAACCCAATATTTCCCGAACCAATCATTAAGACATTCGTAGCTGGTAATACGCCATAAACATTCATCAAAGTCTGAACTGCTCCGGCACCAAAAATGCCAGGAAGATCGTTATTCTCAAAAGCTAAAAATTTTTCTGATGCCCCCGTTGCAAAAATAATACTCTGAGGATAATATTTTTTCATTTTATGATCGTTTAATATAGTTACAATGTTATCTTCATAGATCCCCAAGACCCTAGAAGACAATAGCACTTCTATGTTGTTATTCTTGTTAACTTCATCGATTAGCTTCTTGAGTATATCTATTCCCCTTGTGCCTGCGTATTCCTTTTCTGAACCAAAAAATCTATGGGTTTGTTTTATTAGTTGTCCACCTAAAAATTCCCTTTCTTCTGTTAAAGATACTTTAATTCCATAATTAGCAGCAGCAAGTGCAGCTGAAAGTCCTGCAGGGCCTCCCCCTACGACCAATAATTCAAGGTTTTGGATTTTACTCATTTATCTCAACTCCAATATTTTCTGATTCTACTCTCATTCCATCTTTTAGAGGAGTTATGCACGTTCTTACGTTTGGAACCCCATCAACTGTCATCAAACAAGAGGAACAATGCCCAATAGCACAAAAAATTCCTCTTGGTCTTTTTAATTTCTTACTTTCACTGAATTTAAAAATACCATTTGCATACAAAGCTGCCGCAATGGTTTCTCCTTCGTAACCTATCAATTCTTTACCGTTGTAATAGAATTTTATTTGTTTTCCTCTATTAAAACATAGTATGGGATGATTTTGTATTCTCATTTTTTCTCCTTCTTAAATAAATTATATGCTACCTTCGCCCCGCAGCCTAGCTCACAAGTACCATACTTCTACTATTAATTGAATCATAATTTTCATTTTTTAAAAAAGGTGATTATAGACGATTATGAAAAAAATTTCATGATTAGGGACGATTAAAGCCAAATATTGAAGTTTTTTTCAATTTTTGAAAAACATTATAAGGTTAATTATTTCTTTATATAAAAAAAAGAGGCCTTTAGGCCTCTTCTCATCGTCTTTACTTTGAATTAGTCGTTGTAATAAGGACAATCTTGATATCTTTCTTGGTTGAATCTTTGGTTGTTTTGGTATCTTTGAAAATCTTGGTAGTCTTGATAATCCTTATACTGTTGATATCTTTTGAAATCTTGGTAATTTTGGTAGCCTTTATATCTTTGATAATCTTGGTTTTGTTGGAAATTTCCTTGATATCTTTCTTCAAAATTTTGAGATCGAACATTTTCCATATATCTCTGCATATTCACAATTCTATCTTGATATTTGATTTCTAAAGGTACAAAGTTTTTGTTGTCATTTATTATTACCTTATATCCAGTTAGTTCAATACTTTCGCCGGCTTTTACATTATCCAAAAGATTCTTGGGCACCCTTACTGAGTAAATTTCAGAGTCTACTTCAACACTCAAGGTTAAAGATACATCGTCATCCACTATGGTTTTGACAGTTCCTGTAACGGATACTGGTGAAACATCTTGAGATAATACTCTTTCTTGCAATCTTTCTTGAACTTGAAACATCTGGTTGTCAGGATCCTGATTTTGTACCTGGGACATTGGAGCCCCACCAGTTGGTCCTACTTGCGCAAATAGTGATCCGACTAAAAGAATACCTATAAAGAAAGACAGAAAAACTTTTTTCATACTAACACCTCCACTAAGTAATGTTTTATATTTTTGATACATCAAAATAATAAAACAATATGCTTAATATTCACTTAATGGAAGCTTAGAAGAAACTTAAAAAAACATGGTGGTAGTTTCAAAGTTTTAAACCGTCACTCCTAGATAAGTTTTCCTAACTTCATCGTTTTCTAAGAGATCTTCTGCAGGTCCTTCGAGAACAATTTTGCCTGTTTCTAAGACATAACCATAATGAGCGATTTTTAATGCACCAACGGCGTTTTGTTCTACAAGCAATATGGTTACTCCCTCTTCACATATTTTTTCTATAGTTTCTAAAACCTCTTTGACCAGAATCGGAGCTAGCCCAAGAGAAGGTTCGTCGAGCATCAGAACCTTTGGTCTTGACATTAGTCCTCTTGCAACCGCCAACATTTGTTGTTCTCCTCCAGATAGTGTGCCTCCAAGTTGTTTAAGTCTTTCCTTTAATCGTGGGAAAAGTTTAAGTACCCAATCGAAATCTTTGTTTATTTTTTCAGAGTCTTTGCGAGAATACGAACCCAATCGGAGGTTTTCTAAAACCGTTAGATTAGGGAATATACGTCTACCTTCAGGGACTAGAACCACTCCCTTTTCTACTATCTTATGTGTTTCCTGGTTTGTGATATCAGCATTATCGAAAAACACCTTTCCACTGCTCTTTTTAACTGCATTCATTATCCCATTCAAGGTAGTAGTTTTTCCCGCTCCATTTGATCCAATCAACGTTGTGATTTCATTCTTTTTGATTTCCATATCTATCCCTTTTACTGCATGGATGCTACCATAGTGAACGTGCATATCAGATATTTTAAGAATTATGTTTGAATTTTCACTGTTCATATTGCCAACTCCTCACCTAAATAGGCTTTTATTACCAAAGGATCTTTTTGAATCTCCTCCGGACTACCTTCAGCGATTTTTTTCCCATAATCCAATACATATATACGCTCACAAATTCCCATGATAACTTTCATATCGTGTTCTATAATGAGAATAGATAACTTATATTCCTGTCTTATATGTTTTATAAACTCCATCAATTCACTCGTTTCATGAGGGTTCATTCCTGCTGCGGGCTCGTCTAACAGAAGTAGTTTTGCTCCGGTGGCAATTGCTCTTGCGATTTCTAACTTTCTTTGTAATCCATATGGAAGAGAGTTTGCTTTGTCATTAGCGTAAATAGACAACCCGACTTCTTCTAGAAGATCCCAGGCTTCGTTTTGCATTTCTTTTTCTACTTTTAAAACGTCAGGAGTCTTTAAAACACTTTTAAAAAGCCAAATCCAACTCTTCAATTTCAAATGTTGAGAAACTAAAACATTTTCTAAAACTGTCATATCTTTAAACAAACGAATATTTTGGAAAGTTCTAGCAATTCCCAACTGAGTTATTTCGTGAGGTTTTTTAGAATTTATTTTTTGTTTCTTAAATAAAATTTTTCCAATGTCTGGAGTGTATATACCGGTGATCAAATTGAAAAGAGTGGTTTTCCCCGCTCCATTGGGACCTATTAGACCAAGTAATTCTCCATTTTTTAAATAGCCATTGAAATTGTTAACAGCTATTAAACCTCCAAATTTTTTGGTTACATTCTCAAATTCTAAGATATATTCGTTATTGTTTGTATTACTCATTGGAAGCCTCCTTGGGATTTTTCTAAGTCATTCATCCTCTCTCATTCTATTTTTGTTTTTTACCTTCATTATCAGTTTATAAATGCCATCCCATGTTATTTCATTTCTTCCCATTATGCCTCTTCTCCAAAATAGCATTATAATTATGAGAATGAGAGATAAAACCACCATTCTCATTCCCGGGATGCCTGGTATGTAGATAGGACCGATCGATATGGGTTCTTCTAAAACCCTTAGAAATTCTAATCCTACCGTATAAAGTGAAGCTCCGATTATGGCTCCACTAATACTCCCAAGTCCACCGATGACCACCATTATCAATATTTCAAAGGTTTTTTGAAACATGAAAGATTTAGGATCGATAGTGGTAATTAGGTGTGCCCACAATGCTCCACCAACTCCTGCAAAAAAAGAACCAATTACAAAAGTAACTACTTGATGAGAAAAAACATTAATTCCCATAGATTTAGCAGCAACTGGATCTTCCCTGATTGCCTTTAAAGCTCTTCCATAACTACTTTTAACTAAACTAGAAATGAAGACTACCGTTATTAAAGCAAACCCCCATGTCCACCAAAGGTTAGAATATTGTGGGATGCTTTTTAAGCCCAAAGCTCCATTTGTGATAGACCATGTATTATTTGCGATAACTCTCACTACTTCACCTAATCCAAGAGTTGCAATGGCTAAATAATCTCCTATTAAACGAAGAGATGGGGCAGCAACTAAATATCCAAACGCTGCGGCTACCAATCCCGCAATTATAATTGCAGGTAAGAAAGGGATTTGGATAACATTTAAAGGGTATATTAAAGGTTTTATCAAAAAACTTATTTCTTTTTGAGCAGGAGAAAGTGTGAAAATGGACGATACATATGCCCCAATTGCGATGAATCCAACATGTCCTAACGAAAAGATACCTGTAATACCGTTAATAAAGGTTAAACTTACGGCGAATATTATATTAATTGCCATTAAATTCAATATCAAAATTAAATAATCACTCGCTTTGTTATTAGCTGTCAACAGCAATAGAAAGATTGCCAATATAAAAAAAATAGTCAAAAAGAATTTGGTCTTAAAAGATAGCGTTTTTTCCATATTCACACCTTCTCCCCTATTTCAACACCGAGAAGCCCGTTTGGTTTTACTAGAAGAATAACTATCAAAATAATATAAGCAATAGCGTCTCTATATCCTGCCAAAGCAGGTAAGAATGCGACTATCATTATTTCTGCAACCCCTAAAATAAAACCTCCAAGCATAGCCCCTGGAATACTTCCTATTCCTCCGACAACAGCAGCTATAAATGCCTTTAAACCGGGGATCATGCCGGTATAAGGATAGATTTGAGGGTATTTCATAGCCCAAAGAATACCCCCGACTGCTGCTAAAGCGGACCCTAACATAAATGTTTGAGAAATAGTTCTATCAGTGTTTATGCCCATTAATTTTGCTGCAGTAACATCTTTGGAAACAGCTCTCATCGCCATGCCGGCTTTTGTTCTATAAACTATCCAAACCAATACAAGAAGTGCAAGAATAGAAGCACCTATAATAATAAAGGTTAATAAAGGTATCCTTACATCTCTAAATTTTAATACTTGTGCAAACTGTGTTGGGTAAACTCCTAATTGTGGATTGAATGATTTTGCCCTTCCACCAAAGACAACTATTGCGAAGTTTTGTAAGAAGAATGATACACCAATAGCTGTGATTAATCCTGAGATCTTGGGGGCATTAGCTTTTCTTAACGGTCTGTAGGCAACTCGTTCGATTGTAGCGCCTAATAGAGTTGTTAAAACAATAGCAAAAATAAAAGCTGCCCACCACGGAAATAAAAAGAGAGTAACTGCATAAAAAGCAAAATACATGCTAAAAGTAAAAATGTCACCATGAGCAAAGTTTATTAAATTGAGTATTCCATAAACCATAGTATAACCTATGGCAATAAGTGCATATATGCTACCAAGTGAGATGGCATTGGCTAGATGTTGAAAGAACATTTGGATAGTCAATTATGAGCCCCCTTTCTGGATCCAAGAAAATGTAGCCATCTCATTTTGTGAGATGGCTTTAATATTTTTAAATATCACATGCTGGGTTTTATAACGGTACGGAAAACAAATTGTCCATTTTCAACCATGTTGATTACCGCCGGTTTTATAGGGTTTCCAGAACCTTCAGGATACGTAATTGTACCAGCTACACCAGGAAAGTTTTTAGTTTTTGCTAGAGCGTCTCTAATTTTTACAGGATCTGTAGACTGTGCAGACTCAATAGCGTTAACTATTACCATGTAAGCATCGTACGCCAAAGCTCCAAATGCGTCGGCTCTTCTGTTGTATTCTTTTTGATAGGCCTCTACAAAAGGTTTAGTAGCAGGGGATAAATCTGCATCCTCGTGGAAGTAAGTTGTATAAGATACTCCTTCTACGTATTCTCCACCAATTTGTATTAGTTCAGGCGCGTCCGCACCATCCCCAGCGAACATGGGACCTGTGAAACCTAAATCTCTGGCTTGTTTGCAGATTAAGGCTATCTCAGCATAGTATCCTGGCATAAAAATAGCATCGGGATTTTTCGAAAGAGCGTCGGTAAGTTGAGCCGTGAAATCTTGGTCACCAGTTGTATAAAATTCAGTGAAGTAGGTTCCTCCAAACTGTTCAAAAGCTTTTTCAAAATAATTGGCAAGTCCCACGACGTAATCTTGTGCAACATCAATCATTATGGCGACGTTTTTAGCTCCAAGCTCCTCCCAGGCAAATGTTGCAAGTAGAGCACCTTGCAAGGTATCCTCAAAGCAGGTCCTGAAGACATACTTTTTGTTTTGAGCGACTAAAGGGTTAGTGGCGGTATTAACCACCATGGGTATTTGTCTTTCTTCTGCTATTGAAGCTGCGGCTAAGGCTGCTGAACTTGTTGCAGGCCCAATAACTGCTACTACTTTTTCGTGATCTATTAGTCTTCTTATCGCATTGGCAGCTTCTGCTTTGTCTGATTTGTTGTCGACAGCTACGACCTCTACTTTGATTTCTTTACCCCCGATGTTAACTGTTGGTTTCAACTTGTTGGCTAACATTACACCGTCTCTTGACATTTGACCATACCCAGAAACAGGTCCTGTTAGTTCGAAGTTCATACCAATTTTGATGACTTCTTGACCAAAGAGTGTGAAAGTCATAATAACTACCAAAAACACAAAAACAAAGGTTTTTTTCATGTTTTTCCCCTCCTCATATAATATGTGTGGATGTTATTTTGCTTAATAAAGTGTAGAAAAAATTTTCATAGTCTTTATCTTATGTGAACAGAATTTCATAAGAATATATTAATAATCTAACAGAAAAGAAATCAAATAGTAATTTTCTTAATTATACAACAAATAAAATTATAATGCAACTTTTTTTGCAGTCTTGTGCAAAAAGTTTTATTTATAATGTATTAAAAATACTTTCCAAATTCTCATTCGCGTAGCAAATGGCAAGTAGATAAAAAAATTGACCAGATTATTTCTGGTCAATTTTTGTTGTAATAAAAGATTATTAACTTTAAACTTTAACCTTCGATGATTTTTACCCTAAAATTTCTGTTTCTTGGACCATCGAACTCACAGAAATAAATTCCTTGCCATGTTCCCAATAAAAGCTTTCCATTTTCAATAATTAGAGACAATGTTGGTCCAACGAGCGTTGATTTTATATGCGAGTCAGCATTGCCTTCAAGATGTGAATATTCTTTGCTTTTAGGGATTTTATTTCTTAGAAAATCTGTGATGTCTTTTCTTACAGATGGATCTGCATTTTCGTTGATTGTTACGGCGGCAGTTGTATGGGGGACATATACTATCAAAATGCCTTCTTCTATTTTTGAATTTTCGACACTCTCTTGAATATAGCTGGTTATGTCGATCATTTCTTCTCTATTATGTGTTTTTAAAGAATAAGTGTATGTCATAATCTTCAACTCCTTTTTGTTATTGGTAAATTATATTAGCAACAATAGTAATAGAATTGCCTTCTTTGGAGACATGTACCTTAACATCTTCTTTTTTTACTGACAGATGTTTAACAGCATAATCTTTTATATAGTTTATCACGAAATCCAACTCTTCTTGTTTGACGTTTTCAAATCTCATTTGACTCTTTCCTCCGTTTTTTCGATCGGAGGCACTTAAGAAAGAGTTCATTCTTTTTATTGCGGTCTCCCTGCTTTTATTCTTTTTTCTTTTGAAAGGCCACATTTACCTTCACCCTCTTCTGAATATTTTTTTGATGAATTCCATAAATCCTTGAGGGGCATGGTCAACATCTATCAAATCTTTTTCTAACGGCACATCTTTTCCTAAGATTCTATCGCTTATATTATTGAAAACCGAATAAAGTTTGGCTCTTTGGTTCGTTGATATTGGAGCTCCTTCGTTAGAAGAAAGTAAAATTTCCTCACTATCAGGTATGATTCCAATTAAATTCAGTGCTAACGCTTCTTTAATGTCATCAGCAGAAAGCATTTCGTTTCTTCTAACAAGTCTCAATTTTAATCGATTTACAATTAGTGAAATGTGGTCGTCTGTATAGCCTTGATTTTCAAGCAACCCTACGACTCTATCTGCGTCGCTTATAGCAGTCAGGTCTGGTGTAGTAACAACGATAGCGTGTTGTGCAGATGAAACAGCATTTTGGAACCCTCTTTCTATTCCAGCTGGAGAATCTATAATGATATAATGGAAATGTTTAGAGAGTTTAGAGACTATATTGCTCATATCTTGGGGGGACATTAAATCTTTATTGGCAATCTGAGAAGAAGCCAATAAAGAGAGATTTTTCAATTGCTTGTGTTTTACGAGTGCTTCCATAACAGTTTTGTTACCACTTACAACATCCATTATAGTGTAAACTATTCTGTTTTCCAAACCCAAAATCAAATCCAGATTTTTCAATCCAATATCTGCATCTATAAGGCACACATTGTATCCTTTTTTTGCTAAGGTAGCCCCTAAATTAGCTACGATAGTAGTTTTACCAACTCCCCCTTTTCCGGAGGTAATAACAAACACCTTTGCATTTTCCATCTCTACCCCTCCACTAGAAAACTTTGCCCATTATTATAAGATTGAATTTTATATAATTATACAATGAAAAGTTAAGATGTTCTAAGGGCTAAACAGATTATACTACAAATTGGGTGAAAAATAAAAAATCGGGGAAAAATCCCCGATTAATTAAAAAACTATTTTTGTTACCTTATTATTCTTCGATACTTATGGCTTCAGTTGGACAAGCATCTATGGCATCTTGCACACATGGTGCGTCACTTTGTTCATCAATAACTTCGGCCTTTCCGTCATCTCCCATTTGGAATACGTCTGGGCATAAACTTTCACATATAGCGTCTCCTATACAAGCTTCTTTGTCAATAACTATCTTCATAGCTACACCTCCAAATAGTTTTTAAAAAGTTCTTTTTCTATCTGTTACATATACTACTAATTAAAACCATTTGATTATACCATAAATCTACACAATTAAATTTAAAAATTGATTTAAGAAAATATAACTACATTGAGTTAGTTCAGTTTCCTAATTTCTTCTACCACTCTGTCTACTATATTTATTCCAACTCGTTCTTGGGCTTCTTTTGTGGAAGCACCTATATGGGGTGTGGCTACAACGTTTGGTAAAGCAAAAAGTTCCTTGTAGAGATCACCCTTTGGAGGTTCTTCTTCGAAAACGTCCAATCCTACTCCAAGGAGCTTACCATTTTTCAGATATTTCAGCACAGCATTCTCGTCGAGGACACCTCCTCTTGCAGCATTAATTATTACTGCACCATCTTTCATCATTTGGATTTGGGGTTCACTTATAAAATGATAAGTTTTTTCGTTTTTTGGAATATGTAAAGAAATAACATCAGAATTTTGGAGTAATTCTTCTAAAGATACCTGTCTAACGTTATAATGCTTTAGCTCATCAGTACTTATATTAACAACATCAAACACCAGAGTATTGGTTTGGAAACCTTTTAGTAATTTTGCCAAATTTTTTCCTACATAGCCAAAGCCGATTATACCGAAGGTCTTTTCGGACAACTCCAATCCTTTTAGTTGTTTTTTCTCCCATTGTTCATTTTTTAGACCGATCGTTCCTATTGTAATATGTCGATAAATATCTAAAACCATTCCTATAACCAGTTCTGCAACGGATAAAGAATTTTGGCCCGGCGTATTTAAGACCGTTATACCTTTCGATTTAGCCGTGTCAACATCTATATTATCTAATCCCATACCCGCTCTACCTATGATCTTTAACTTATCTGCATGTTCTAATATTTCTCTCGTCACCTTAGTTGCACTTCTTACAATCAATACGTCAATTTCTTTAATCTTATCTTTAAGAACATCTTTTTCAAAATGTTCCGATGTGATTTCTACATTAGGTAATTCTTTTTGTAATTTTTTTAAAGCATTCTCATCTAAAGGGTCATTTATATGAATTTTCATCTTTTTTAAACCCCCTCTTTCATAAAAACTTCTTCAGCAGCTTTTACACCTTTACCTAGTTCAATCTCAAAACCAAATTTGTTAAAAGCCATTTCCAAGGCACTTACCGCAACAATAACATCAAATTTTGACATGTAACCAAGGTGGGCAATTCTTATTATTTTTCCTTTTAGCTGTGACTGACCACCAGCAAAGGTTACTCCCCATTCATCTCTCAAAAATTTAACTATACCTTTACCGTCAACATTCTGTGGTACTTTTATTGCAGTAAGGACGTTTCCGGGTCTTTCTGCAAAAAGTTCTAAGTTCATAGCTTTTGTAGCAGCCCTTGTTGCTTCAGCTAAGATTCTGTGTCTTTCCCAAACGTTTTCAATTGTTTCTTCTTTTAGCATGTCAGTTGATTTTAATAATTGGTAAACGAGGTTAACAGGAGGAGTGTAAGGGGAATCTGGGAAGCTCTTTTTATATGCTCTTAAGTCAAAGTAATATCTATGGCTGTTAGAATTTTCAACAATCTCCATTGCTTTCTCACTTAAAGCTATCATTGCTACGCCAGGAGGCATCATAAATCCTTTTTGAACTCCAGAAACTACAACATCAATGTTCCATTCATCCATTTTTAAAGGTTCGGCCAGCATTCCAGAAATAGCATCAACAACTAAAACTGCATTGGTTTCTTTTACAATCTCAGCTATTTCTTTGATGGGATGTACAACCCCTGTAGAAGTTTCGCTTAAGGTAGTGAAAACAGCTCTTGTTTCTGGATGTTTTTCTAGTTCTTTTTTGATTTGTTCTACTCGAACATATTTTCCCCATTCGATATCGATTTCTACTAAATTAGCGCCGTAAGCTTTACATAATTCGCACCATCTTTCTCCAAATTTTCCCCCATTTACGGCAATAGCCGTATCTCCAGGTGAAACGAGGTTAGCAACTGCGGCTTCCATTGCTCCTGTTCCGGACGCAGCTAAGGTGTATACGTTATTCTTCGTTTGAAAGAGATATTTGAGATTTTCTAAAGCTTTGTTTTGAATATCCAAATATTGTGGTGTCCTATGATGGATGGTATCCTTTGCACCTTCCAATAAAAGATCGATTGGAACAGGGGTTGGCCCTGGAGCCATGAGATAGTTCTTTCTTATTAACTTTGCCACGTATATCCCTCCTCTAAGAATTGTGAAAGTTTTCTTATAGTAATTTTACCATACTTTTTAAATATCAATATGGATCTTTTTTATCCTTTTTTGAGTTTTTAAGGTATTTTCTTAAAATGTAATGAAAAAATATTTTGAATCACAGCAATAAAATGTTATAATAAAAAAGGAATGAAGGTTGCACGAAAAAGGGGATCAGAAAACAACATGGGGAATGAGTATTCCTTAAGGGAACAAAAGATCTTGAGCTATATGGGGTTTGCTGCTAAAGCCAATAAGATAGTTTATGGTAAACAAGGGTTGAGGAATTATATTCGTTCATTTCAGAAGAAGAAAGTAATACTTATTCCAAGGGATACTGGTTCAAGAGTGAAATTAGATGTAATCAAACATTGTGAAATTTTCGATGTACCTTATATAGAATTGAACTCCCCAAAGTCAATTTTAGCTAAGGCTCTTGGTAAACAAAATATAAGCGTCGTCGGAATTACAGATGAAAATATTATCGAAGGAATATTGAAGACGTTCCAATAATGGAGGTGGTTTATAAGTGTCGAAGACCCGAATATACGAAGTCGCGAAGGAGTTAGGAATGAACTCTAAAGAATTAATGGAATTTTTGGAAAAGGAATTAAATATCTCTGTCAAAAGTCATATGAGCACTATAGAAGAGGAAACGGTGCAAGCTATTAAGGATCTTATTGAGGAAGAAAGGCAAGCTAAAAAGGAAGTAAAAAAGCAAAAAGAACCGCCAAAAGAAAAGAAAAAGACTCCAGAAAAAATAAAAGTCAAGGAAAAATTAGAAGAAGAACCTGTCGAAGAAAAGCCCGTAAGAGAAGTCACTATAACTACGCAAGAAATAACGCTTGATATTTTAGCGAAACGCCTCGAATTAGAACAAAACGATATTATAAAAGATATGTTTATGAAAGGCATAGTATTGAGGCCAGGTCAGAAACTAGATAAAACCATGGCAGAAGATATTAGTATGAGTTATAACGTTATTTTGAATTTTGAAATCGAAAAAGAGGAAGCAGAAGAGAAAGAAGAAGATGTAGAAGTTATTCTTGCCAAAAAGTGGAACGATATTTATGAAAAAGAGAAAGACAAATTGGCTCCACGTCCACCGGTTGTCACTATTATGGGACACGTTGATCATGGGAAAACGACTCTATTAGATAAAATTAGAAATACCCATGTTGCTGATAAAGAAGAAGGCGGTATTACTCAATCTATAGGTGCTTACCAGATAGAGTATAACGATCAAAAGATTACTTTTATCGATACCCCTGGTCATGAAGCATTTACAGAAATGAGAGCCAGAGGAGCTCAAGTTACGGATATAGTTGTTCTTATCATTGCGGCAGATGATGGGGTGATGCCTCAAACAATAGAGGCTTATAATCATGCAAAAAGTGCCAACGTTCCTATAATAGTGGCGATAAATAAAATTGACAAACCTAATGCCAACATTGAATTAACAAAACAACAGATGGTATCTAAACTCAATCTTATTCCAGAAGATTGGGGTGGAAATACTATAACTATTCCAATTTCTGCAAAAACAGGTAAAGGAATCGATGAGTTATTGGAAATGATAATTCTAGTAGCTGAAATGCAGGAGATAAGATGTATCCCTGAAGGAAAGGCTAGAGCAGTGATAATAGAAAGTCGGGTTGATAAGGCTATGGGGCCTTTGGGAACGGTTATAGTTAAAGATGGGATATTGAAAGTTGGAGATGACTTTATTTCAGGTTCTACTTATGGTAGGGTCAGAAGAATGATAAATGACAGAGGAGAAAGTTTAAAAAGAGCCGTTCCTTCCACTCCTGTACAAGTTTTAGGTTTTAACGACGTTCCGAACACACATTCTATTATGTATGTGGTTGATTCAAAAGAAGAAGCTCGAGCATTAGCAGAAAAAATCAAAGAAAAAGAAGAAGAAAAAAGTAAAGGTCCAGCTAAAAGACACATGAGGCTTGAAGATATTATGCAAAAAATGGAAGAGGAAGAAAAAAAGAAATTAAATATTTTATTAAAAGCTAGTACTTATGGAGAAATAGAGGCTTTAAAGAATGCTATTCAAAAGTTCGAAAATCCAGAAATAAATATAGAAATTATACATGCCGGGATAGGGCCTGTAAGCACAAGCGATATAATGTTAGCTTCCGCTTCAGATGCGATTGTTCTGGGTTTTAGAGTAAAAGCTGATTCAAAGGCATTAAAGATGGCAGAAGCTGAAGGAATAGAAGTTAGAAGGTATAATATTATATTTGACTTGATTGATGATATCAAGAAAGCTTTAGAAGGTATGTTAGAGCCTATTCAAAAGGAAGAGCTTACTGGAAATGGTGTAATTAAAGAAGAGTTCAAGATAAAAGGTGTAGGAAAAATTGCTGGTGTTCAAGTAAATGAAGGTTACGTTCAAAGGGATGGTGGAGTTAGAATCTATAGAAATGGTGGTTTAGTTGCCGATGTGAAAATTAAGAGTTTGAAACATTATAAAGATGAAGTTAAATCCATTGAAGCACCTAAAGAATGTGGAATTCAATTTGAAAATTTCGAAGATTTCACTAAAGGTGATGAATTAGAATTTTATAAACATGTATTTGTTAAACGAGAATTGGATTTGGAACAAAAAACTAAATAATTAGGTGTTTTGATAAAAGTAAATGGGGGATATGATAATATGGGTTCTGAATATAAGGTAGTTGGAATTAGGGGAGCAACTTCTTTAACCGAAGACCATCCAATGAAAGTAACTGAAAATGTTATAGAGCTATGGAATGAAATAATGAATAAAAATGATATATCACGTATAATATCGGTGATATTTTCTGTAACACCTGACATCAAAAGTCTCAATCCTGCTACCATTTTACGTGAGAAATTAGATCTGAATAACGTTCCTTTTATGAGTTTAGAAGAAGCTTCATTTAACGATTCTCGAAAAAAAATAATAAGGGTGCTGATTATTTGTGAAAGCAGCACCCAAAATTTTGTATACTTACATGAGGCAAAAAATTTAAGAACAAAAAAAGAATAATCTTTTTATATTTCACTTTGAGAATTTATTAAATCTAAAATTTCGCTTTTTGTATTGAAATATTCGTCTGAATGAAGTATATATTTTGCTTTTTGAGTTAGCAACTTGTTAGTAAAATCTAAGGTGAATTCTTTTATTATTTTTCCAGGCCTGGGAGACATAACTAAAACTTTTGTACCTAGCATTAAAGCTTCGTCTACGTCATGGGTTATGAAAAATATACTACACTTATTTTCTAACCAAATATTTCGAATCAAATTTTGCATGTTGCTTCTAGTAAATGCGTCTAAAGATCCGAAAGGTTCATCCATTAAGATAACTTCAGGATAATTTGCTAAAACTCTTGCAAGAGCTACTCGCTGTTTCATACCTCCCGAAAGTTCAAAAGGGTATTTTTCTTCAAAACCAGTAAGATCAACTTCTTGAATAAAGAATTTTGAAATTTCTTCGATTTTATCTTTTGGTACACCCCTACTTTTTGGTCCAAACTCTATGTTCCCTTTAACAGTCAACCATGGATAGAGTGTAGGGGACTGAAATACAACTCCTCTATGCCAGTCTGGCCCTTCTATAGGGTTTTCATGCATCAAACATTTTCCAGAAGTTAATGGGATGAAACCTGCTATTACTCTTAGCAAAGTACTTTTTCCGCAACCGGAGGGCCCTAAAATACAAAGAAACTCACCTTTTTTTAATTCTAAATTAACACCTTTCAATGCTTCTATTAAACCGGTTTTTGTTTCGTAATTGACACTCAAATTTTCAATTTTTATCAAAGTTTCTTTATAAAGATTGTCTATATCTCATCATCCTTTTCTAAGGATTTTTCAATGTAATAAGGATTAATATATTCGCTAAATTCTTCTAAGCTTGGTGAATTTTCGATAAAACCCTGAGCTTTTAAAAAATCCGATGTATCTTTCATAACTCTTACAAAATTCCCTGGTTTTTCACTTGTGCCCATATATTTTTGACTGATCATTTCTTCTCTTGTGAGCCAAATTGAACCTTGCATTTGGATTAAAGCAGTTTCAGGAGATATTCCTAAATTTCTTGAAACTATCTCAGCGGCACGTTCTGGATCATTTAAATATATGTCGTTTGCTTCAGCCAAACAGTCTATAAAAGATACAACTAAATCAGGGTACTTTTCTGAAAAGTTTTTACTTACTAAAGCAACATTTGCTGTAATATAGCCCCTTTCTAACATATCCTCACTGGAAATTAAAACTCTTCCACCATTTTCTATAAGTTCACCTAAAGAAGGTTGCCAAGTATAGGCAGCGTCTATATCGCCTCTTGACCAGGCAGCAACTATCTCGGTTGTTTTCATATCTAGGAGTTGAACTTTTTCTTCTATTCCAGCTTCTTTGAGAATATTCAATAAAATATAATGACTAGTGGAAGCAAAAGGAGTTGCTATCTTTTTACCAACAAGATCGTTTATACTGTTTATTTCATCGTTCTCTCTAACGACCAAAGCCTCTATATCACCTAAGACTTCGTGTATCCAAATTAACTCTACATCAAGGTTTCTAACAAAAGCAATGATAGAATTTATGTTCCCCATAGTAGCAAAATCTATACTTCCTGAGGCAAAAGCTTGATTGGCCTCTACTCCAGAATCAAAAACTATAAAATTACATTGGATACCTTTATCAGAAAAGTATTTATCAAATAGCCCTTGTTCAATAGCAATTGTTTCATCGTTAGGTACCCTTAAAATTCCAATGTTAATCTCCTTGGGTAAATCTTGCTGACCCTTATTACAACTTGTAAAGATAAGAGTTATCATTATAATTAAAGCAAAAAATAGTAAAGATTTCATTAATTTACTTTTCATATATACCATAACACCTCCTCTAAAGAAGAAACCAGCTTTTAAACCTTACCTTTCCAGAAAATTAATTTTCTTTCTAAAGATCGTAATCCGTAATCTATCAAAACACCACTGATTCCCATTATAAAAATGCCGACGAATATAACATCGCTTTTTAAATAGTTAGAAGCGTCAATTACCATCCAGCCGATACCAGAGGTAGCTGCAACCATTTCAGAAGAAACAAGAGTTGTGTATGCAACTCCAAAAGAAGTTCTAATTCCTGTAAATATTTCAGGTAGACATGCAGGTAATACAATTTTAAAAAACACATTCATTTGATTTGCTCCCAAAGATCTTGCACTCAATATATAATCTTGGTTTATTCCTCTCACGGCGGAAACACAAGCTATGTATATAGGAGCAAAGGCGGCTAAAAAAAGTAAAACTTCTTTTGATAAATCTCCTATACCAAACCACAAAATAAGGATCGTGTAATAAGCTAGAGGTGGTAAAGGCCTATAAAACTCTACGATAGAATCAATTATTGCTTCCACTTTTTTAAAATAACCGCTTAAAAGTCCTATGGGTAAAGCAAATATGATTGCAAAGGCTAAGGAAACGAATAATCTTTTGAAACTTGTTCCTAAATGCACCCATAAGGGAATATTGTTGTATCCATCTCTGGCTAAACTTAAAAATGCTGACCAGACTCTTTCGGGTGAAGGTAGCAAAGTTGGAGTGAATATTTCTAGTTTTGTAACAATATACCAGGTTAAAAATATCGTTAACCACGTAAATACTGTTAATAAAATGTGATTGTTTTTTTTGTTTGATTCATTATTATTCATACAAACAATTCCTTCTCTTTTTACAAATATTTCAGATGAAAGGCCATCAATTTTCTTGATGGCCTGTGAATTATAACACACTTTTCATCATATTAACTATAAAATCATTCAAAGTTATAGGCTGTAACTATCTTTTCTCTACCAGTGATTTGGTCTAAATAATATTCATAATAGCATATACCCAAGAATGAACCGGAAATATTAAAAACATTATTGAAACCTTTTCCCTGAAGGGCCATAACAGCATTATAACTTCTTTGAGAAGAGCGACAATGAATATAAACTGGGCGATCTTTAGGTATTTCCTTTAGTCTATCCCTAAGTTCACTCAACGGTATATTAACAGAGGTTTTTAGATGCCCTTTTTCGTATTCATCCTTTTCACGACAGTCGATGATGAAAGAACCATTCTCCACAAGTTCTCGAACTTTAGATACAGGGACTTGTCTGAATCTACCATGTAATAGATTTAAACCAACTAGCGCAGCATGATTAACTGGATCTTTAGCAGTGGAAAACAGAGGTGCATAACATAGTTCTAATTCTTTTAAGTCTTCTAATGTCCCATTCATACGAATTAGTGTGGCTATCACATCGATTCGTTTAACAGCATCCCCTTTGCTAATCGCTTGTGCTCCAAGTATTCTTCCAGTAGGAACTTCGTATATCAACTTTAAATGTAGCTGATAACTATTCGGCATTAAGCCGACTTTATCCTGAGGAATGATATAAACAAAGTCGTAAGGAATACCATTAGCTTTAGCTTTTTTTTCATTGAATCCTGTGGCAGCCGCATTTAAATTGAAAACTTTCACAACCGATGACCCAATCGCACCTTTATTTATATGAGGTATATTATAAATATGATCTGCTGCAGCCCTTGCTTGCCTTTGGGCAGGACCAGCAAGAGGTAGTCTTAAGGGTTTACACGATAAAGCACAGTAAGTTTCTATGGCATCTCCGACAGCATAGATATCATCATCACTTGTTCTGTAGTTATGATCTACTTTAATCCCACCTGTTTCACCTATTTCCAAACCGGCCTCTTTTGCCAAAGAGGTTTCAGGGCATACTCCTACAGCCATTATAACAGCTCCAGCATTTACTTTTTTGCCGGATTTTAGTTCTACATAATCATCAAAGATTTTGATTACAGAATCGCTTAAAATAAGGTTTACACCGTTATCGTATAACTCTTTATGTAAGATCTGAACCATATCGTAGTCAAAAGGTTGCATTACTTGATCTAATGCTTCTATCAAATGAACGTTATAACCCGCTAATTTAAGATTTTCTGCAACTTCAATTCCAATATAACCTCCTCCAACTACTGCCACATCTTTTATGTTGTTTTTTTCTATGTAATCTTTAATTTTAACTATATCTACTACGTTTCTGACTGTAAATACATTTGTTCTATCTATTCCTTCAATACTTTTTGGAAGAATTGGTTTTGCCCCTGGAGAAAGAACCAATTTGTCATAATGCTCTTCGTATTCTTCTTCCGTTTTCGTATTTCTAACAACGACTTTCTTTTCATCTCTTACAATTTTTATGACTTCACTGTTAACCCTTGCTTCGATGTTATACTGTTTTTTAAATTGTTCTGGTGTCATCAAAACTAAATCATCACTATTTTCTACCATACCACTTAAGTGAAATGGTAAGGCACAATTGGAGAAGGAAACATGAGGTCCTCTTTCAAACATTATTATTTCAGCAGATTCATCAAGCCTTCTTGCTCGTGCTGCTACTGAGGCACCTCCAGCAACTCCTCCAACTATAAGTATTCGTTTACCCATTTTAAAGTCCTCCTTTAGTTGACAAAGAATAAATGTTATTGTGACAATAAATCTTCTTTTTTTCTAAAAAGTTTATAACTATAGTATTAATCCTTATTCACTTTAAAATCTGTTTTTGATGGTATCTTATAAAATATCTTATTGCTAACCACAGCACCTAAAATCATGAAAGCCAAAAATATCCAACCAGATAATGAAAATTCGGCTATAGGGCTGTATAATGCCCCAACGTTACAACCATTGGCAAAACGAGTTCCGAATCCCATTAAAATACCGCCCAATGAGTATAAAAAGGCTTCTTTTCCAGTTACACGCAACTCTGATTTAAAAGACTCAACAAATTTACCTGCTGATAGAAGATAAGTTAGCGCTCCTACTACTATTCCAAAGTTTTGAACTAACGATGGATTTTGAAAAAAAGGTGTAGCAAAGGTAGCAGCAGGCATTTTTGTAAACTCAGCAAGAGCTTCTCCAGAAACACCAAAAACCATTAGTACTTTGCCTATTAGCACCCCATGTGGAGTAGAAGCTCCCCAACCAGCCTTTGTAACTCCAAACAATAGAACAAAAAGTATGCTTAAAACTACTGCACCTTCAGTTAAAGTCCAAGGTTTCACAAATATATGATTATAAGTTTCTTGACTAAAAAATTTGAAATTAGAAAGATCTAATTTTTTTCTGCTTTCTTGTTCCTTTTCCGAAGGAACTCCAAAATAAGTTTTTTCCTTCCTTCTCTTTTTTTCATATTGGTAAGATGTAAAAATCACTATGGAGGAAAATATTGCTAACAATAAGATAGCTCCCAAATAACCTTGAAAACCGTCCCATTTGAATAAATCCGGTAGAAAAACACCTCCTTTGAACTTAGCTCCAGTTGGAGATGTAATCCAGGAATTGGTAACCCATCCAGCCGTTCTTTGAATAGGAAATCCTAGAAAAACACCTATTCCAAAAAATATCAACGTTATCAAAGCTCTTGTAAATCCCATAGTTAAGTCGGTAAGCACACCTGTAGCACAACAAACGGACAGAGACATACCAAAACCAAAAAGAAAGGCTCCCAGCAGTAAACCAAAATTAATTGGATTTATCCAAAGGCTGTAATTAGTTGGATCTGAATTAAACAAAAATCCCATGATCATCAAAGAGGTTATAAAAAACATGAATATCATAGCACGCATGAGTTGAGTAGATCCTGTTCTATAAGCCCTATTAACACTTCCAGCAAACCCTGTATAAGCTCTAGCTAAGGTGTATCCAAAACCTACTCCTATCAAAAGTCTAAAAAAAAGCATATCTGTTGCTAAAAGTGTGTTTCCAAGAATGAGAATTAGTGCAAAACTTAACAAACCAAGAACCTTTTCTACTGTTTTAGTCATACTTTTTCCTCCCGTCTAAAGTCATTTTTAAAACAAAAGTTTTGAATTACTAAAAGATGGGTTTTACCAAAACCTTAGTTAAATATTTAAACTTCACCCCCCTTTTTTCTTGTTAAATAGTTCACGAAGTACACTTAAAAAAGAATAACAAATATTTTTTAACACCCAAAATTATAGTTGTTATTTCTTTCACTAATTGAGATTCGAAATTATTCTAACAAAAAAAGTAAAAATAGAATTAACTTTATCAGCTTTTTAATAAAGAAAGATTAAATAAAGGTTATTTCATAAGTTTTGAATAAATTGAGTTTAATGTTATAATTAAAAAAGAGGTTTTTTTCAACAATTTTATTTGGTTGAACAAGAGAGGTGAAATATTTGAAAGACCAAGTAAAGATGATCTACTTTGATTTAGATCATACCCTTTGGGATTTTGAAAGTAATTCACAAGAAGCATTGAAGTTGGTCTATCAAAAGTACAATCACGTTTTTCGTGAAACATCTTTGGATAAGTTTGTGGAATCTTACAAAAAGATCAATAAAAAGTTATGGGAAATGTATAGGAAAAAAGAAATAGGCCAACAAGAATTAAAACTTCTTCGATTTGAAATTACTTTAAATGCTTTAAAAATAAAGCATAGAGAAGATTTTATAGAAGAGATGAATAATACTTACCTAAATATCTTATCAAAACAAAAACTCCTCGTTGATGGCGCAATGGAAACTTTGGAATATTTGAAAGATAAATATGAATTAGGAATTTTGACGAACGGCTTTAGAGAAACTCAAATTGTTAAAATGAAAAGTTCCGGAATATCTGATTATTTTAGTATTTTAGTTAGCTCTGAAGATGTCGGTTTCCCTAAACCCGATGAAAAGATTTTTAATTATGCGATTTTAATGTCTAAAAAATCTAAAGATGAAATTGTTTACATTGGTGATGATCTTGAAAATGACATCTTGCCAGCAATAAAATGTGGAATTGGCGCCATTTGGTTTAAAAATCATGAAGAATCTCTTGGAACCCAAGAGAAGGATGTTCTCAGTATCTCCAAGCTTATAGAGCTGAAAAATATATTTTGAATTTATTGAAGATAATAAATGCCTTTTTTTAATGTTAAAACTTTGGCATTTTTAATGAGGTCAAAATATTCTTTATCTAATTGATGTGCTTGTTCTCCGGTATAAATTACTACTTTTATCTCATCATATACGGCTTTCTTTTCAAAAATTAGTAGATTTTCTTCTGAAGTAAGAAGTTCGTAACTTCCTGATGATAGAGAGGGGTGAACTTTTCTTAAATTAATAAGGTTTTTACAGTAATTAAAGGTTTGTTTCTGTAGATCTGACCAATCTTCTTTGAATTTCATCGCAACTCTTCCACTTTCGTGAAAATTGTGAATTGTTTGGTCTCCTTTTAAAGCTATCTCATTGCCATATTCTAGCATCACATTTCCTGTAAGAGCCATTAATAAACCAAGCGCAATGTAAAATATTTCTATTTCTTGGCATATATCTATGAACCTTGGAAGATCATGATTTTCGATAAAATAAGTTAACTGGAATTCCCTTTCGTTTAATTGGTTTGATAATACTATTTGATTGTATAAATCAAGTAATGATCCATTTTTCTTTCCTAAAACTTCTCTAATAGTATCGTAAGTAGAAAAATCAAACATACTGGTAAAACGTTGAGCTTCATCCCCTTTGAACTTTTTAAGGAGTTTAAAATTTTTTAACTTATCTCCTTCGTCTTCCCACACTTCACCTAAAATTATCACATCTTTTTTTATTTTTTTCATCCTTATAGAAAATTCCTCTAAAAATTTAAATGGCAAGCCCAAGGCATGGTCCAATCTAAATCCGTCTAATTCAAAGTTTTTTAGCCAATACTCTCCAACTCTTATTAAAAATTCTCTTGTATCTTCGTCATCTAGATTCCAGAACAAAAAGGATCTTTGCCATCTTTCTTCTTGAGGTGAACGGGGAGTTTCAGTTTTAAAGTTCAAATCTTTAGGGACGGAATTAAAATCAAACTCCTTTGAGGCATGGTTAAGTACTAGATCGATAATAACCTTTATCCCTCTTTTATGAGCATCTTCAATAAGCTTTGTAAAGATAGCTTTAGCTTCTTCTTCGGAATTGGAACTTATGTTTTCTGAAATAGAAAAATAATTGGTAATATCGTATCCATGTGTGGTTTTACTCTTAAAAATGGGTCCAAGATATATCAAATCTATCCCAAGCTCTTTTAAATAGTCTAATTCTTGAATGACACCTTGGAGATCTCCGTCTATTGCATTTTTCTCGTAATAACGATAACTCTCTTTTGGGAAATCGTTTGTTAATTCTCCATTTTTAAAAAATTTTATTAGAATGTGGTATCCTAAAAACATAAAATTCCTCCCATAGTTTACTTCTGGTTATTCTATCATTCTTTTTTTAAAAAAATGAAAACGTTTCCTAAAGATATTCACTTTTTTCACTTTTAAAATTTAAAATGAAAAAGTGTGGTATAATTAAATTGATAAGAAAGGGATCATCAGACCGATAGCAATAAAACACTCAGAAGGAGGGGTAACTATGGACATACTTTTAGTTTATCCTGCTTATCCCGAAACATTTTGGAGCTTTAAACACGCGCTGAAATTTATTTCCAAACGTGCTGCTTTGCCACCTTTGGGTTTGATTACAATAGCTTCTTATCTACCGAAAGAATGGAACGTTAGGTTGGTGGATATGAATTGCGAAAAATTAAAAAAAGAGGATATACTAAATTCAGATTATGTTTTTATAAGTGCCATGGCTGTTCAAAGAGAGTCTGCGATAAAGGTAATCAAACAATGTAACGACTATGGTAAACCTATAGTCGCTGGTGGCCCTCTTTTTACAATGGAACCCGATACATTTCAAAATACTGTGGACCATTTTGTTCTTGGAGAAGCAGAAGAATTAATGGATGAGCTTGTTAAAGATATCAAAAGAAATAAATTAAAAAGATATTATGCGAAACCTAATTTTTGTAATATAGAAGCTACACCTATTCCCAGGTGGGATCTGTTAAATCTCAAATGGTATGGGTCTATGAGCATTCAGTATTCTAGAGGTTGTCCTTATAATTGTGAATTTTGTGATATTGGGGCTTTGAGTGGTAGAAAACCCAGAACTAAGACAAGTGTACAGTTGATTCAAGAACTTCAATCTTTGTACCATGCAGGTTGGAGACGTTCGGTTTTCTTTGTAGACGATAATTTTATCTCAAATAAATCAAAATTAAAAAAAGATGTGTTACCCGCAATAATACAGTGGCAAGAAACTCATGATTACCCATTTTCTTTCTACACAGAAGTGTCTATAGATTTTTCCAATGATGATGAACTCATGAATCTGATGTTTAAAGCAGGCTTTGACAGAGTTTTTATTGGTTTGGAGACCCCTGATCCAGATAGTCTGAGAGAAGCTAACAAGTATCAAAATATCAAACAAGATCTAGAAGAGTCTATCAAAAAAATTCAAAGTTTTGGTTTTGAAATACAGGGGGGGCTTTATTGTCGGTTTTGATAGCGATAAACCCACAATTTTTGATAGGCAATTCGATTTTATACAGAAAAACGGCATAGTTACCGCCATGGTTGGTATATTAAATGCCCCAAGGGGAAGTGAATTATATTCAAGATTACTCAAGGAAAATAGGTTACGGGGAGAAATCAGTGGAAACAATGTGGATATCAATACGAATATTATTCCAAAGATGAACTTGGAATTTCTTGTCAAAAATTACAAAAATCTTGTTGCTAAGCTTTATCAGCCCAAAAACTATTATGATCGTTTGAAAAAATTTTTGGCTAATTATAAGGTACCTGGATTCTCAAAGGCCAAAATAGGCTTCCAAGAAATAAACGCTTTTATTAAATCCATTATTATTTTAGGAATTATTGGTAAAGAAAGGAAACAATATTGGAGAATGCTTTTTTGGAGCTTATTTAAAAAACCTAAAGCCTTGCCAAAGATGATTTCTCTTTCAATTTACGGTTATCATTTCAGGAAAATTGCAGAAAATTTATAAGGTGAGAAAAAATATGATAAAAAAAATACTTTTGGTTTTTGCATTTATTTCCATTGCGTTGGGATCTTTTTCTGCAAATCTATCAAAAGATAATATGATTATAAATTTAAACGATAATACATGGATAACAAATCAAATTGCAGAAAAAATAAAAAATATTGGAAGTTATATGTACAATATAAAGATAAAAGATGCGATGTCTAACTCGATAAATATCAGTGATTATGATGTGACAATGAACATATTTACAAATAGTAAGGAAAATATCACAATTGCCTTTGGGTACTTTGATGGCGGAGGTTTTTCCTATTCGGAAGAATCTGGTGAAACTGATGATTGGGTAGAAAAGTTTGCGACGAAAACTCTGGAGACATTGTCCTTTCAAAGGTTTCTATATGGAGAAAATTGGGATGTTTTACAGATCACGTTTTGGAAAGGGGTAGATGAATACCCTGTTTTTCAAAATAATAAGATATATCTTGTAAGCGATAGATATATTGGAAATAGGGAAATTTATATTTTTGACTTTGAAGAAGCCACAGAAAAGAAGATTCCTTTGGAATATTCTGCCGAATATTTTCCTGATATTTCTCCAAACAATGAATATTTAGCTTTTCAAACCACATTGTTTGGAAAATGGGACATTGTATTGTATAATTTAAAAACTAAGGAGATTCAAAGAATAAGCCCGACAGATAAGAATGCTTATTCACCATATTTTTATGACAATACCTTGGTTCTATTCACTATGGATGAAGATAGTGGCCAATGGACTGAAGTTTGGGTCTATGACTTATACTACCATAAACTTGAGAAATTAACAGAATCAAAGGATCTTTTGAAATTTAGACCCACTAAGTGGGACGGTAACAAAATCAGTTTTTATGGCGTGGATCATCAAACAGCGAATATGAATGTCTACGTTGTTGATGAAGAAAACAGTATCTCACCTTTAATCGCACAACCAAATAATCAAACCGATAATTGGTCTAACGGTTCAGAGCTTCTTGTGTACTCAGAGTTCAATGGAACCTATTTCAGTATATATGAATACGATAATGGAGAAAAGAGAAATTTATCAGGCATGTTGACAAATGATTGTTTCTATCCAACATATACACCGGACAAAAAATATGTTTTTTTTACTAATTATTATTCAGAATCTGATATTTTTGTGATAAACAGAGAAAAGATCAATGTGAACGAACAATCCTATTGGAGTGATTTGAATAATTAAAGAAAACGTGAACGAAGAAGTTTCTGAGAAAAATAAGTATAAAAAAATAGTTAAGATCTTTGGAATAATTCTTTTGTTTTTTCTCTTTTTCTGGAATGCTTTAATAACTTTTTTTCTAATAATTCTGTTAAACGTAAAAACAATTAAGAAATCTGTATTTGGGAATCTTCCATTGGAAGTTAAGAAAGGTTCTTATACTGATGCAATTACTGTAGAATATAAAAAGGAAAAGATACCTTTGAAATTTGATGTTTACTATCCTTCTAAAGTAAAAAGCAAATATCCTGTAGTTTTTTTTGCTCATGGAGGAGGTTGGATAACAGGAAGTAGGAAGTTATCAAGCGTTACCGCATGGGCCAAATTTTTAGCGAGTAAAGGATTTGCTGTTGTTGCTATAGATTACAGGTATGGCTATTTAAACAAATATGAAGAGTTGATAGAAGATTACAACGATGCCCTAAATTATATAAAAGATCATAGTGAGGAACTGTTTTTAGACAAAGAAAATATCGTGTTGATGGGGACGTCAGCAGGTGGTACGTTGTCCCTTTATTATGCGGCATATAACTCTTACTACAATCATTTTGAAAAGATGAAAGGGATAAAAGGAGTTGTATCTTGGTATGCTCCATCAGACCTTTTAGATCTGTGGAGTAAACAAGTTGATTCACTTTTTGCACAGTTTGCAGTTACTACAACAATGAAAGGTACACCTAAAAGAAAATTTGAAGAATATAAGGTATATTCACCTATAAATTATATATCTGAAAGAATGGTTCCAACATTGTTAGTACATGGGGAAAAAGACGCTACCGTCCCCGTAACAACTTCTATAAAGTTAATCCAGAAGATAAAAGAATGTGATGTTCCTTCTGCATTGTTAATTCATCCGAAAGGGAAGCATTCTTTTGAATTCGAATTAAAAGATATTTTAACTCAGAAATTTGTTGAAAAAACGGTGAGTTTCATTAGAAAAGTATTTCAAAATACAAAAACTGATGGTACAGTAGAGATAAGAGTTGTATAGAAAGAAAGAACGACGAAAATGGGGAGATGAACATATGCCACAAGAGGATTTTAAAATAGATTTTGGTTATGCAAAACAAAATATAGAATTTACTCAATCTTTCATGAATAAAGGCAAAAATTATAGAGAATCATTAATAAAATTTAATTCCTTATACAAATATAATAAAAAAGGTACGGAAACTAATGAAATCTATCTTTTTGAGCCTAGAGGGAAAACTTTGGGTGCCGCTTTGATACTTCATGGTTTGGGAACCAAAAACATTACCTATATTTTAAAAATGGGGCGATATTTTTCCAAATTAGGCATAAGGGCTGTAGTACCAATATTACCAGACAATTATACCAGAACATCTAACGGATCTATGAGTGGCAAAAATTATTTTTCTGCCGATATTTATACAACCCTAAACACCTGGGAACATGCGGTTGTTGATGTATTAAGTATCATAGATTTTTTGAAAGCAAACGAACTTTGGCATGAGCGAAACTTCATGATAGGATACTGTCTTGGGGGCATGGTATCTGTTATCGTTAACGCTTTAAATCCTGAGATTAAGCATAATTTCATTATAGCCAGTGGTGGAAACATGGCTGAACTTATATGGGAATCACCTACCTTGGAATTTACAAGAAGGGAATTGCTTAAAAAGAAGGACTATATGGCTTATCTAAGCGATAGAGAAAGGCTAAAAAAGACCTTTCAAAATGATTTAAAGAGAGTGGGAGAGTTTAAAAACATTCAAGAGTTTTTAAATTCAAATATACATCCGTTGATGAAGGTTGATCCTGCAGCCTACGCCAATTTTTTAAATAGAGAAAAGGTAACATTCTTAGAAGCAGCTTTTGATAAAACCTTACCCAAAAACACAAGAAGGGTTCTATGGGAAAACTTAGGAAGACCTAGAAGGATGACGGTCCCCATTGATCATATTACTTGGCTACCTTTTCAAAGGCTGATATCTAATATTATTATAAACGAAATGAGGTTCGAAGATATCAAATACCGCTTTGCTAATCTAGGATATTTAGCTATTTTTTTCAAAGTGAATTAATATTCCTTCAACAATTTCAACCTACTAAATTCCTTTTCATTTATAGATTCTAAAAATAAAGGCGCCGAAATTAAGCGCCATTATTTTTTGGTTCCTACTGTTTCTAAATTTTACTTAGTTTACAGCTTCTTTAAACTTTTCAGTATTTTTGGTTTCTTCAGAATAAAGATGACATTTCACTTCTCTCTATTAAAATGTAAATCACTCCCATTTATAAGAGTGAACGTTTCGTAGTCGAGGTAATTTCTGTTACTAAACTCCCTACATTCACAGGACTGTTTCTTTGTTGAGTTTTATGTTAGAATTAAGATAAAGTAATAAACAGTGACCTAAAAAAGGGGAAAGTGAATTTTGTTTAAACTCAGTCGAAGTGGTAAGTTTAAATTTGTAAGTACCAAACACAACAAGCAGATATTTGTTACTCCATTGATAACAGATTCACATTTACATATATTGGGATTGGGAGAAAAACTGTCTCAACCGACTTTGGAGAGAAAGAAACTATCTGAAATAAAAAGCATTATAGAAGAAATTGTCAGTAAAAGATCGAATAAAATTGTTTTAAGAGGTTGGACTGAAGAGTTTGCAAATCCCGATAAAGATTTTTTGGATTCAATAAATAGAGAAATCCCCATCATGCTGGTTAGAAGATGCGGACATTTTGCGGTTGTGAATTCAAAGGTTTTTGAGAGTATTGATTTTTCAGATTCAAGTAATTACGTGGATTTTGAAGAAGGAAAAATCAAAGAAAGTACAATCGATAAATTTTATAAAACCTTTGGCCCTTTCACAGACGTAAAAAATAATTACGAAACCTCAAAGAAGTATCTAAAAAATAAAGGTTATGGTTTTGTCCATTCAGATGATTTACATGGTATTTCTAAAGATAACTTGCCGTTTGTACATGATAATGAGTTTTTTGTATATGAAAAAGTTGCCGTTAAGGATTATAGTGAGCTTTCAAAATATTATGAACTAGGATACTTTAACGAATTTAAATGTGTTAAAATATATTTAGATGGTTCCCTAGGAGCACGAACAGCTTTATTGCTTAATAAGTACAACGATTCCAATACGTACGGGGAAAAATTATGGGAAGATACTGAGCTGACTGCGGTCGTTGAATTTTGTGAAAACAATGGGCTTCATTTAGCTGCTCATGCTATAGGAGACGGGGCTATAGAACAAATTTTACGAGTTTTTGAAAAGGTCAATCCTAAATTAAGGCATAGAATAATTCATGCTATAGTACTTAGATCTAATCAAATAGAAAGGATTAAAAAACATAACCTTATTGTAGACATACAACCTCAATTCATGGAATCCGATAAGGTTTTTATTGAAGATAGATTAGGTGAAAGGGTAAATGATGCCTTTAGATTTTATGATTTATACAGATCACAAGTGTCTCTTTTTATTTCATCAGATGCTCCAGTTGAAGAACCAGATTGGTTGAGAGATATTAAAAGATTGAAAGAAATAGGGATCCCTTATAATTACTCTTTGTATCAGCTTACCTATGGTCCAGAAATTATAGATAACATTGATAGGCAAGAAAGTATGGAAAGTAACGCTTTAATATTTCAGGACGATCCTTTTGTTGAAATATCTCAACCAAAGATCTATCAAACTGAAAATTAGGTTTTGATTTTAAAAAGGTGTAAGCACTAGAGTTTCTAACGACAGTAATAATTATATTTCGTGAGGAGGTAGTGTAATGGAGAAATTAGTTTTAGAGGATTTTACAAAGTACAAGTTTATATCTAACACAAAATTTTCACCGAATGGTAAAAACTTAGCCTTTGTTGTCTCAGAGATGGATGTAGATGAGAACAAGTATCTTTCAAACATATGGCTTTACAATGTTGATAATAAAACGATCAACAAACTTACCGCTTTCAATCAAGAAAGCTCTTATGTATGGTTGGACGATGAGAATATCATCTTCTCAACAGTGAGAGAGGAAAAGGATAAAAAGAGGAAGGAAAAAGGAGAACCTTTTACCATTTATTATATAATAAACATCAAAGGTGGAGAAGCTCAAAAATATTTCGAACTCCCATTCTTTGCATCAGATATCGAGCCCATATCTAAAGATAAGTTTGTTGTAACTGGTATTTATGACCCGAAATATAAAAATTTGGAGAACCTTTCAAAGGAAGAAAAAGAAAAGGAACTGGATAAGCTCAAAGAAGAAAAAGATTACGAAGTTTTAGATGAAATACCTTTCTGGTCGAATGGAAAGGGATTTACCAACAAGAAAAGGAATAGATTATACATTTATACGTTAGAAGATAAGAAAGTTACCCCTATAACAGATGAATTGACAAACGTTGAAGGTTTTAAATTGAATAAAGAGAAAGATTTAATGCTTTTTATTTCCAACACTTTTAAAGATAAAATGGAAATAAGATCCGATCTTTATTTATATGACTTAAAGAAAGAAAGTTTAGAAAAATTAACACACGAAGACCCTTTCAATTACGTATATGCAGACTTTCTAAAAGAGAAAATAATTTTCTTAGGTTCCAATATGAAAGAGTACGGAATCAATGAAAATCCCAAATTTTATTTGATGGATTTACAAACAAAAGAAGTGAAACAAATTCAAACTGATTTTGATTTTAGTACTTGGAGTTCTGTAGGTTCTGATTGTAGATATGGCTCTAACAGTGAATTCAAAGTGGAGAACGATTACCTTTATTTTGAAACCACAGAGTATGGCAGTTCTTTCATAAATAAAATAGATGAGAGAGGTAAGAGAGAAAAATTAACCACAAAAAACGGATCCGTTGATGGTTTTGATGTATTTAAAGATCGTATTATCTTTATAGGAATGAGAGATGTGAAACTTCAAGAACTATACGAATTAGAAGGCAATGAAGAGAAACAACTAACTACTTTCAACGAATGGGTAGTAGAAGAAAAAACTTTATCTAAGCCAGAGAGGATAACTTTCCTTGGTAAAGGTGAGATAGAAATAGAAGGATGGGTTATGAAACCTGTAAATTTTGAAGAGAACAAAAAATACCCTGCAATCTTAGATATTCATGGTGGCCCAAAAACCGTTTATGGTGGAGATGTTTTTTTCCATGAAATGCAGTATTGGGCAAATGAGGGTTATGTTGTTATGTTTTGTAATCCCCGAGGAAGTGATGGAAGAGGGGATGAGTTTGCAGATATCAGAGGAAAGTATGGAACAATAGACTATGAAGACATAATGGACTTTGTTGATAAAGTATTGGAAAAGTTCTCTTTCATAGACGAAAATAGAATAGGGGTAACAGGTGGTTCTTATGGTGGTTATATGACCAACTGGGTAATTGGACATACTGATAGGTTCAAGGCTGCCGCTTCTCAAAGAAGTATAGCAAATTGGATAGCTAAATTTGGCACTACCGATATCGGTTACTATTTCGTTGAAGATCAACAAGCAGCCACTCCCTGGAGTGATTATGAAAAGTTATGGTTCCACTCACCTATGAAATACGCCGATAACGTTAAAACTCCAACTTTGTTTATACATTCTGAAGAAGACTACCGTTGTTGGTTGGCTGAAGGATTGCAGATGTTCACTTCACTCAAATACAATGGTGTTGAATCAAAACTTGTTATGTTCAGAGGAGAAAATCATGAGTTGAGCAGAAGCGGAAAACCAAAACATCGAATAAGAAGATTAAAAGAAATTACCACGTGGTTTGACTGTTATTTGAAATAGTTAAATGTATGTAGCTAACTTTTCGCATTATAAGGAGAGAAAACATGAGAGCAAAAACCAAACGTTTGGTAACTATATCGTTGTTATCTGGTATTTCTTTTGTTCTAGGATTTACTCCATTGGGATTTATCCCTATTCCTCCAGCGAATGCAACAACTATGCATATTCCAGTTATAATTGGGGCAATATTGGAGGGACCTATTGCAGGAATGGTTATAGGTTTAATATTTGGCGTATCTAGTATAATTCAAGCACTTTTAAGGCCAAACATATTGTCTTTTGCTTTTGTTAATCCTTTAGTTTCTGTGCTACCAAGAATATTGATTGGTTTAGTTTCATATTATTCATACAGATTAGTATTTGAACTTTTCTCGAGTAATAAAGAAAAAGTTTCAAAGTGGAGAGATAGCGTATCTATTGGTGTAAGTGCTGCTTTAGGAACTTTTACTAACACCGCAGGTGTTTTAGGTATGATGTATCTCTTATTTGCCGACAGGATAGCTACCGCTATGGGAGTAGCAAGGGAAGCCGTAGGTGGGGTAGTGTTGGCTATAGGCCTAACAAACGGTATTCCAGAGATCATAATAGCGATTTTAATAACTGTTGGGGTAATCAGAGCGGTAAAAAAGGCAGGCTATTGATTATCTCATCATTTGGGTGGGATGCGGGGGAAGGGCGCTATAGCAACTTTTTTGATTTCTATAGACAACAAAAATTACAAATTAAAAGGAGGAGTCAAGTATTATGAAGAAATACACAGCTACCCACGAATATGTAACAATAGAAGGAAATATTGCGACTGTCGGAATTTCTGCGAAAGCCGCTGAAGAATTGGGTGATGTAACCTACGTTGAATTACCAGAAGTTGGCAAAGAAGTAAAAAAAGGTGAAGTCCTGTGCACCATAGAATCTGTGAAGTCAGCCGAAGATATATATGTACCTTTAAGTGGAAAAATTGTTGAAGTTAACAAAGATCTTGAAGACAATCCAGAAATAATAAACGAAGACGCCGAAAATAAAGGATGGATTGTAAAAATTGAAATTTCTGATCAATCAGAAATAGAAGATCTTTTGGATGAAGAACCTCCAATGTAAACAAGTATAATTCGAAATTAAAGGCCTCTATTTAATTGGGGCCTTTTTTCTTTTTTTAACTTGAAGAAGCCAGACATAAAGTAAAAAGATCAAACTCCATAGAAATAAGGGAATAAATAAAGAACTAAATTCAATTGGTTCATAAAAGGTAAAAAGATTTACGAAATTTTTTATTGATAATGCAAAAAAAGTTGAAAAAGAATGAACAAAATTGAAAGGCAATAATATTGAAAGAACGCTACATAAGATTAGTAATGAAATAGCAGGGGTTAGAATAGGCGTTATGAAAAGTCCAATCAAAGAAATCTCTCCAAAGTGTATCAGAGCTATAGGAAATATACCGATATATGCAGCTATGGGGACAGATAAAGATCTAAAATATTGATTTTCTACATGGTTCATTGTAAATAAAATCATAAAAGTTGCAGCATAACTCATTTGGAAACTAACGTTCATAAGATTATTGGGAATTAACAATAGGTTGAGATATCCTATTAATCCTAAGATGTTGAAAGAGCTAACAGGGACGTCGAAAAGTCTGAATAAGTTCAACGTAATTAAAAGCAATACAGCTCGTACAGAACTTGGGGTGAATCCGGTAAAAATCAAATAAAAAGCGATGATAGTAGAGTATAAGATGAGTCTTAGATTCCTTTTCAAGATAAAAAAGTTCAGAAAGAAGCTGATCATCGAGTAAATTATGTAAACGTGCATACCCGAAACTGCAAATAGATGCAGAGTTCCTGTTTTTTGAAATACCTCTTTATCCCGTATATTACCCATAAAAGAGCTCGTCAGTATATCAAGTGCCTCATTATTTTGAATGTTTTCAGACAATCTATTAGTTGCAAGATCTTTTATCTTCATAATCGAATTGTTGTTGGCAGGAGCCACATACTCAGCTCTAAAAAAATCGTTTTCAATTGTCCCGTATATGTAGACGTTTTTGCCGGTGGTGATGGGAACGGTGCTGAATTCACCATAGTAAAATTTATAATAATTCCTGTATTTCTGCCACTGATTTTCATAATAGATTTTTTTTGAAAATACTGTATAATAATTTCCTCTTTTGTCTATAATTTTTCCTAAAATACCTACTTCTGAATTTAGGTTGATGGGAATGTATAACAAGGCAGGAAACAATAAAATAGCGATTAAAAAGACTTTTAAACTATCTTTCTCCAAGAGTTTTAAAAGAAAAAGAAACAAAATATAACCTATTAATACAGCGGCTTTATTCAAGTAGGAAAGTACTAATAACAAAGAAAAGGCAATTAATAATTCAATAAAAAAGGGAAAGTTAACCTCAGTTTTCTTTTCTATACTTTTACCCCCCAGTAGATAGAAATCAGAAGTGAGATTATCAATCAGGAATATAATAAAATTAATTCAAAAAACAAAAGGATCGTAAAACACGATCCTTCATTCTGGTGCCGGGGGCGGGACTTGAACCCGCACGAGTGTAAATACTCATATGGCCCTCAACCATACGTGTCTACCAATTCCACCACCCCGGCAAAAAGTTGCTTATGTTAATATATCAAAATTATTATACACTACGTTATAGGCTTTGTCAAGAGACCGAGATCATATCATATACCTCTCCATTTTTTATGACAGTTTGAGTGTGGTTTACTCCGAAGTGGTATATTAAGTATTCTATATTAGGTACATCGAAAATCGCCATATCAGCTTTTTTACCTACTTCCAAACTACCAATTTTATCTTCTAATTTCAGTGCACAAGCCGCATTAATAGTAACCGATGTAATTATTTCCCTTGGATTCATATGTAATTTTAGTGCCCCAAACGTCATAACCAATTGTAAATTTTCTGTAGGCGAACTTCCTGGGTTATAATCGGTCGACAATGCAATTGGTATACCAAGTTCAATCATCTTTCTAGCATTTGCATACTTCTCACTTTGCAAAAAGAAAGTTGTTGTGGGAAGAAGTGTGGCTATTACATTGTTCTGGGCCATTTTTTTCAAGCCTTCATCACTTGCACCTACCAAATGATCTGCCGAAACACAACCTAACTCAGCAGCTAATTCGGCACCTCCTAAAGGTTCTATTTCGTCTGCATGAATTTTGAGAAATAGACCGCGTTCTTTTGCAGCAGAGAGTATTTTTCTGGATTGATCAACTGAGAAAACTCCTTTTTCACAGAATACATCACAAAATTTAGCTAAATTTTTTTCTGCTACATACGGGATCATTTCAGTTATGAGTATATCTACGAATTTATCGACGTTGTCTTGGTACTTTTTAGGTACGGCATGCGCCCCCAAAAATGTAGGAACCAAATCTATGGGGTGAATTCTATTGAGTTCTCTTATGACCTCAAGCTGTTTCAATTCTGTGTCAAAGTCATCAAGCCCGTAACCGCTTTTTGCTTCAACGGTTGTTACTCCATAAGATAACATTCTATTTAAACTCTTTTCTGCCTTTTTAAGTAATTCTTCGAAAGACGCTTTTTTAGTTGATTCGACGGTGTCGTGTATTCCTCCCCCAGAATTTAAAATATCTAAGTAACTTTTACCTTCTAACTTCTTAAATAATTCGTATTCCCTTGAGCCTCCATGAACCAAATGAGTGTGAGAGTCTATTAAACCGGGTGTTACAGTTTTCCCTTGGGCGTTTATAATTTTTGCATCTTGAGCTATTTCTATGTCTTTTGGCAAGTCACCACTTCCAACGTAGATAATCTTATCTTTTGAAGCAGAAATGATTCCATTTTTAATTAAGCCAATTTCTGACATTTCCTCTTTCTTTCTTGGCCTATTAGGCCCCTTCATCGTTATTAAATTTGAAATGTTTTTTATCACCAAAGTAGCTTTTTCATCCATATCAATCACCATAAATTTTATTTTCTAAAACGCGGTCATAGCTGAAATCTTCTAATTTTAAAAAGTAATCAGCTGTATCAACAAGGGCATTCATCGGTACCAATCCAACTATTTCACTTCCAACAACGTTCACTCCATATCTGTTCGCTTCGTTTTCTATCACTTGAAATACTCTGTACAAAGGTGTTTTTGTGTAATCAACCATATTCATGGAAACTTGGACTATATTCCTTTCTTTCAATTCAAAACCTAACGCTTTACAGTATTTAAATCCTCCACTTTTCCCCCTAACCGCTTTGGCTATCTTTTTTGCAATGTCTAAATTGTTGGTATTCAGGTTCACGTTGAAAGCTATCAAAGGCATCCTGGCGCCCACGGCGGTAACTCCTGCACTTTCATGCGGTTGATCTGGGCCAAAATCTGGCTTGAACTCTTCTTGTTTTAATTTCTCAAACATCCCTTCGAACTCACCTTTTCTTATAACGGCTAAATCTTCTCTTTCAGGTCGGCTGGCTGATTTTTCATACAATATTACGGGGATATTCAACTCTTCTCCTATTCTTTTTGCCAATTTTTTAGAGTATTCTACACACTCTTGCATCGATATGTTTTTAATTGGAATGAGCGGGATAACGTCTGTAGCCCCCATTCTTGGATGTTCACCTTTATGAGTTCTCAAATCTATCAACTCAGCCGCTTTTTTACAGGCGTTAAAAGCTGCTTCTATTACCATATCAGGTTCTCCCACAAAAGTAACTACGCTTCTGTTGTGGTCTTTATCCATAGAGTAATCTAATAATTTTACTCCTTCTTGTTTTCTTACTTCATCTACAATACATTCTAACTTTTCTTTATCTCTTCCTTCACTGAAATTTGGAACACATTCAACGATTTTGTTCAAAACATCTACCTCCTAACCCTCATAAGTATTTGTCAACCAAATCTTTTATCATATTTTTATCAGCAATATATGGCAAAGTTATGTGGTCCGTGTTTTTGTTTTCTTTGTTGTACTCTATTGATGTTTCTATAGAAGCTTCATTTCTAGCCCATGATCGTCTGGCAACCCCAACCATAACATCCCATGGAATTGCGTTCTTTATTATTTCATCCACCCTTCCACTTCCGTCAAGAACCAATCCAAAACCACCGTTAATGGCTTTACCGATACCAACTCCGCCTCCGTTGTGCAGTGTTACCAAACTCATTCCCCTTGCTATATTTCCAGCAAAATCATGGGTTGCCATATCCGCCATTATATTACTCCCATCTTTTATATTCGCTGTTTCTCTAAAAGGAGAGTCAGCTCCACCCGCATCATGATGATCCCTTCCGAGCATTATGGGGCCAACTTCCCCTTTTCTAACCATTTCATTGAATTTAAGCGCTATCTTCATCCTTCCCATAGCATCTTGATAAAGAATTCGTGCTTGAGTACCTACAACGAGATTGTTTTTATCAGCATCTCTAATCCATATGTAATTGTCTCTATCTTGGCCCCTTCTATTGGGATCTATACATTCCATCGCTGCTTTATCCGTTTTCAATAGATCTTCCCGTTTTCCACTTAAACATACCCACCTGAAAGGTCCATAACCATAGTCGAATATTAATGGTCCCATTATGTCTTCCACATACGAGGGAAAGATGAATCCTTCGCTTTCATCCAAGCCATTTTTTGCTATTTCTTTCACGCCTGCATCAAAAACCGCCTTCATGAAACTATTCCCATAGTCAAAAAAGTAGGTTCCCCTTTCAACCATTGTTTTTATAAGCTCAAAATGTCTTCTCAGTGAATTGTTGACTAATTCAACAAATTTCTCTTTATTTGTTTTTAAGAGCTGATTCTTCTCTTCATGAGTCAAGCCTTGAGGGCAGTACCCTCCCTCGTAGGCGGCGTGACAAGATGTCTGATCTGATAACAAATCTACTTTTATACCTTTCTTTACAATGTATTCCAATAGATCTACAATATTACCATAATAACCGATGGAAATGGGTTCTTTTCTATTTAGATGATCGAAGGCTATTTCAAAAACTTCATCCAAATCTTTGCTGTAGGTTTTTAACCAACCTTGGTTGAGCCTTGTTTGTATTCTCGAGTAATCTACTTCTGCAATTATCCCAACCCCTTTTGCAATTTCTATTGCTTTTGCCTGAGCACCGCTCATTCCACCTAAACCTGAACTCACAAACAAGCATCCTCTTAGATCACTATCTTGGGGTATTCCTAATTTCAACCTTCCAGCGTTCAACAAGGTATTGTAAGTGCCATGAACGATACCTTGAGGTCCTATATACATCCACCCTCCAGCAGTCATTTGCCCGTAGTTGGCAACACCCATAGCTTGTGCCTTGATCCAATGTTCTTGGTCATCAAACATTCCAACCATCAAAGCATTTGTTATTATCACCCGTGGACTATTTGGAGTTGATCTGTACAAACCTAAGGGATGTCCTGAAGCCACAACTAAAGTTTGTTCTCTTGTAAGTTCTTCTAGGTATTTTTTAATTAACCTGTACTGCATCCAATTTTGACATACTTGACCGGTTTCACCATAGGTTACCAGTTCATAAGGGTACAAAGCGACATCAAAATCCAAGTTATTATCGATCATGACCTGAAATGCCTTTCCTTCAATACACTTACCCTTGTACATATCTATAGGTTTTGCCTTAATGTTGCCCTCAGGTCTATACCTGTATCCATAAATTCTACCTCGAGTAAACAACTCTTGTAAAAATTCTGGAGCCAATTCTTCATGCAAGCTTTCCGGCACGTACCTTAAAGCGTTTGCAAGGGCTAGTTCTACTTCTCTTTTTGATAAGTTCAAAGGTCTTTTAGGTGCCCTTCTTATACCTTCGAAGAATTTAGGCATACTAGGCAGTTTGTCATCCAACTTAATGGACATTGCGCTAGAAATATCAATATTGTTCACCATGATATTTTCTCCTTTCTTTAAAGTAATTTACCAATTTCTTTTTCCACTTCTTTAACGATTATGCCAGATTTTAAGATTTCTTCACTCTTATCTATCATTTCGTACATCGCTCTGTCTTCGTTTATCTTCGGTATTTTATCTCTAACTATATCATAAACTATCTTTGAACCTTTTCCTAAACCTTTGTTTCCTCGTAGGTCTATGGCTTGGCAAGCACAGAACATTTCCATAGCTAATACTTTTTGGACGTTGTTTAGTATATTCTTCGCTTTTCTCGCTGCAATTGTGCCCATAGAAACGTGATCTTCTTGGTTTGCAGAAGAAGGAATTGAATCAACACTTGCAGGATGGGCTAAGACTTTATTTTCTGAAACCAACGACGCGGCTGAATATTGAACAAGCATAAATCCAGAATTCAAGCCACTTTCTTCTATCAAAAAAGGAGGTAACCCGCTCAATTTAGGATTAACAAGCCTTTCTATTCGTCTTTCTGATATATTTGCAATTTCAGACAAAGCAATCGCCAAAAAGTCCATGCCCAATGCAATTGGTTGGCCGTGAAAATTCCCTGCGGATATTGCTTCTTCTTCTTTTGAAAATATCAAAGGATTATCGGTTGCTGCATTCATCTCTTTCACAATGACATCTTGCACATAATTTACTGCATCACGTGAAGCACCGTGAACCTGCGGGATACATCTCAAGGAATAGGCATCTTGAACACGTAATACCCCTTGATGAGACACCATTTTACTATCTTCAAGTATTCTCCTTAAATTGATAGCGGACTCAATCTGCCCTTTATGAGGTCTTAGATTGTGTACCCTCTCATCAAAAGCCTCGATGATACCGTTCAATGCCTCAAAACTCAACGATGAAATTATATCTGCCGTTTTTAAAAGTTCTATGCTATCGTATATTGATAATGCACCTATAGCAGTCATAACTTGTGTTCCATTTATTAAAGCAAGGCCTTCCTTTGCAACAAGATTTATCGTATCTATTCCCGCCAATTTCATTGCTTCTTTTCCATTTAATCGCTTGTTGTCGTAATAAGCTTCTCCTTCTCCCATCATCGGTAAAACCATATGGGCTAATGGAGCTAGATCACCGCTTGCTCCTAAAGACCCTTTTTCTGGTATTACCGGGTGAACCTTCTTGTTTATCATATCGATCAAAGTTTGAATGGTGGATAACCTTATTCCAGAAAAACCTTTGACCAAAGAATTTGCGCGAAGCAACATAATCGCCCTAACAGTTTCTATATCCAAAGGATTCTCGATTCCACATGCATGGCTTCTGATCAGATTCTTTTGTAATTTCTCTGTTTTATCGTTCGAAATGAAAACATTGCAGAGTTCTCCAAAGCCAGTAGTCACACCATATATGACTTTTTCCTCTTCTGCAAACTTTTCTACAACTTTTCTGGAGTTCTCAATGTTCTCAAAAGCAGAGTTATCTATAGCCACGTCGTAATAATGTCTAGCTACATTAATCACATCTTCCAAACTCAGATGTTCGCCGTCTATATAGACCTTTTTCAAATATAAGACCTCACTTTCGATCAAGCAAAAATTTCATATCTTCTAGTAAAATTATAACACCATGAAAAAAATTTCTCACTTTTAAATAGAGCGATTTAACGACGATTAAAAACAATCTAAGTCGATTAAACAAGAAAATCTAATGAAATCTTACAAAACGATTTTTTTCAAAATTCAGGAAAAACTAAGGAAAAGCTTCCTAATCGCAAATAATTGCCCGTAATTGCTCCTAATATTAGTTGATTGGATAAATTAATGGTTGACAAAAGAAGTTAACTCTCGTATAATTATTCTGAACAAGATTTGAACTTATTTAGACAATTATTTTCTGTGAAACTTTAAAAATCCGATTTGGTGCACTGCAATAAAAAATATTGGTTACATTAAAAAGCTGTTTAATTGTAAGATTTAATAAAATTCCTCTGATTTCTAATTCAAAGATAAAGAAAATTTTGATATTTAAAAAAATAATTCAGAAAGAATAGAAATAGCTTGTCATTAATTCGAATATTAATTGATTTGGTAAACTTACCATCTGGCAAAGCTTTTTTTCTCATAAAGATAGAGGACTCTATGATTTTCTTGTTTGAAGCTCAAGGAGAGAAAAATGGGTATTAATGGACTTTTATTTTTATTACTTTGGGAAGAAATACCAAAGTAAAGGGGAAAAATTCATTAGGAGGTGTGAAAGAATGAAAAAGAGCTTATTGGTGATTTTTGTTTCCGTGTTACTTGTTGTTGCAGGATTTTCACAGGTAGCTGGGATTCCAAGGGAAGATACGCTCATTGCTAACGTTTTAACTGGAAGAGTAGGTTCCCCTGGTATTTTTAACATATTTACCACTAGCTGGAGAACTCCCGATCAAGGGATTCAGCAATTGATGCTGGAACCATTATGGACGATGGAACCCACCAGAGGAGAAGTTATTAATTCTCTTGCAGTAGAAGGTCCAATCTATAACGAAGACTTCACACAGATGACCGTTAAGTTAAGAAAAGGATGTTATTGGAGTGATGGTGTTGAAATTACTGCGGATGATATTGTATACGCTATCGAAACAGCTATGAAATACCAAGGAATGTCTTATCATGATCAGTTTAGGCTTCACATTGATAAAGTATACAAAACAAATGATTACACCGTAGTATTTGAATTGAAAGAACCTAACGCACGATTCCACACCAATTTTGTGGACAGATGGGGAGCATGGAGGCCTTTCCCAAAACATATTTTTGAAAAAGTAGAAGATCCCTTATCCTTTGATTTCAACCCTCCAATAAGCAGTGGGCCATATGTTCTAAAAGATTATGACGCTGCTGGTTATTGGACACTTTGGGAAAAAAGGGAAGACTGGGATAGGACCCCAACTGGGATGTTGTTCGGTGAACCAAAACCAAAATACGTACTTTTCTATTACTATGGAGAAGCTACAAACCAAGTAATTGCGCAGGCTAACCATAACTTAGACATGGCAGATTTAACAATGGAAGCATTCAGAGCACTCATTCAAAGAAATCCATATTCAAGAGGATACAGAATAGAATACCCGTGGGTAGTAAACACGGATCCTTGTATGACAGGTGTTATATTCAATACCGAAGTATATCCATACAACATAAAAGATGTAAGATGGGCATTAACTCTTGCAATTGATATAGTAGATTACATAGGGATAGCGTTTGATGGTGCTGCGCCTATGGGTGCACTTCACCTTCCTCCGATGCCAGTTTATCAAGAATGGTATTATAAACCATTAGAAGAATGGTTGAAGAATTTCACCTTAGACATAAACGTTAACGGGAAACCATTCAAACCGTACGATCCAATGGCGACATTAAGAGCAGCCCAATATGCGAGGGAAAGAGGATACGAGGTACCAAACGATATAGAAACGTTGAAAGAGATGTTTGGTCCAGGATGGTGGAAATATGCACCTGATGTAGCGGAACAGTTGTTAGAAAGGAATGGATTTACAAGAGATAAAAATGGCAAATGGTTGTTACCAGACGGTACGCCTTGGAAAATTAATATTATTGCCAATGCAAATCCTTCACATCCAGCGCATAGAAATGCACTTGCTGTAGCACAACAATGGAGAAACTTTGGTATAGATGTTTCAGTTACTCCTAGTGAACAAGATGCGAGTATAGTTGCGCTAGGCAACTTTGAGGTTAGTGCCCAATGGCCTGCATCTGAGCCATGGGGTGGGCATCCTGATTTGTATCGTGTTTTTTCGAGTATACACTCAAAATACTACCAACCTTTGGGAGAAAACGCTATTACTAATTTAGGCCCTGCACCAGGCAGATGGACGGATCCGAGAATGGATAAAGTTATAGAAGGAATGGAAAAGGTAGACTGGGGTAGTGAGGAAAACATACAATTAGGTATAGAAGGGTTGAAAATACTTGTAGAAGAAATGCCTTCAGTTCCAACTTTTGGATATCCTGGAGTAGTGGGATGGGATGAATATTACTGGACGAATTATCCTGGTGCTGAAAATCCGTATATGATTCCCTATCATCATTGGCCAAACTTCAAATACATGCTCCCCTTCCTTGAACCAACAGGGAGAGAATAAAGGCTACAGATAAATACATTGAGCCCCCTTCGGGGGGCTTATTATGGAGGTGTAACACTTGCTATTTTTCAAGCGATACTTGCTACCAAGGATAATACAATTTCTAGTTGTAGTATTCGTAGGGATAACGGTGGTATTTATTGTACCCAGGCTAACGCCTGTTGATCCCGTACAACAAGTAATCAGTCAAATGACATCACAAGGAGCCTTCTTAGACCCAGCGGCTGTTGAAGCATTAAGGCAATCGCTCACAGAGATGTACGGATTAGAAGGAGGGATATTCCAACAATACGTTGCCTTTTGGGGAAGACTGCTACATGGAGACTTTGGGCCATCACTCTTTCAATTTCCGGTA
>NZ_AZRM01000004.1 GCF_002895605.1 Petrotoga miotherma DSM 10691 | reverse complement strand
CCAAGTTTTTGATGGATTTTGGGGTCATAAATCTTGTTTTAGTTGACAAAAATGGGGTGTTGAGTAAAAATGCTCTAGAAAGCTGTTTGCATGAATATCACCAAGAATTAGCAAAGATAACGAATCCAGAAAATATAACCGGGAATCTCTCAGATGCTCTTTTTGGTGCGGATGTGTTTGTAGGCGTATCCAAGGGTAATATTTTGAATGAAGAGATGGTAAAAAAAATGAATAAAAATCCTATAATATTTGCACTTGCCAACCCTTTACCGGAAATAGATCCAATATTAGCAAAAAGCTTCGGGGCAAGTATAGTGGCGACTGGCAGATCAGATTATCCTAACCAAATCAACAATCTCATAGCCTTTCCAGGAATAATGAAAGGAGCGATAGAGGAAAAATCAAAAATAACTAAAAAAATGCTCCATTCTGCAATACTTGCAATTTCAAATTCATGTATTCCTACACCTAACAGGATTTTACCCGAAGCTTATGATAAAAGATTACATTTGAACGTATACGAAGCAGTTAAAAATGCTTCTAGTTCGAACTAATTGTTTCCATAATCCATTTGTGACTTCACTTTCTAATTTCTTTTGGACTTAGCTTGTACTACGAGTGGTCTTTTTCTATTTGATTTTTGCTTAAATATCTCTATTATTGCTTCAGCTTGTTCAGAAGGAACCGTTACAAAAGAAAATTTATCCATCACTTGTATATCTTTTATTTTTTTAATAGTTACACCAGTTTCCCTTTGAATGAATTCAGCAAGCTTTTTCGGTGTCATTTTACTTGAACTACCTAATGCAACAAATAACCTTTGGTCTTTGCCTTTTGAAGAGCTTTTAACTTCCTTTATTTTGTTATAATTTTCTTCTTTCAAGATTCCACCGTAAAAATACTTTAAAATAGAAGAAATTATTTGACTCGGCTCTTGGTCAGTTTCCTCTAAGATTGTTTCTGCCAAGATTTCGTAAATAGGATCTATATCTTTGGAAAGATTAGATATGATCTCATCTTTTATTTTTTCAACTTTTGCGTTAACAATATCTTTGGCTTGTGGTATTTTAGCTTCTTCTATTAAGGCTTTTGAGGAATGCTTGATGAACATAAATTTTCTATACTCGCTCGGTGTAACAAAAGTAATAGCTGTACCCTCATTTCCAGCCCTCGCAGTTCTTCCTATACGGTGTATGTAATTTTCTGGATTTTGTGGAAGAGAATAATTGATCACGTATTTAAGATTGTCTATATCTATACCTCTGGCTGCAACATCTGTGGCTATTAAAATTTTTATCCGTTTGCTCTTAAATCTGTCCATTATTCTTTCCCTTTGATTTTGAGAGACATCTCCATTTAGTGCTTCTGCTTCGTACCCTTTTTTGATTAATTGGTTTGCGATTTCTTCTGATTGGACTTTTGTTTTAGTAAATACAAGACCGTAAAAATTAGTGTCTATATCTATAAGCCTACTCAAAAGTTCTATTTTATCAGACTCAGAAATCATGTAATAAATTTGTTTTGCCTTCTTTACCGTTATGTCCTCTTTGTTTTCTTGAACTGTAGTTACGGTTTTAAAATTCCCCATATGCTTTCTAGCAAGGGTAATAATCCTTTGAGGCATCGTAGCTGAAAACATCAAAATTTGCTTTTCTTTATTAGTTTTTGAGAGTATCGTCTCCACATCTTCTATAAAACCCATATCTAGCATTTCATCGGCTTCATCAATGACTAAATACTTAATTTTGCTAATATCTAAAGTACCTCTGTTCAAATGGTCTATTATTCTTCCTGGGGTACCTACTACTAAATCTACTTTTCTCTTAAGGGTTCTGATTTGATTTCCGATTGAAACTCCTCCATACACGGGGAGAAGGTTCAATCTTTTGTTTCCCTTCAATGAGTCGATTTCGTTACAAACTTGTAAAGCTAACTCTCTCGTGGGAGTTAATACTAAAGCTTGAACGTCGTTTGCTTTCTCTTCTAATCTTTCAATTAGAGGTATACCAAATGCTGCAGTTTTTCCTGTACCAGTTTGAGCCTGACCGATTACATTATTCTTACCAGATAAAAGAAGGGGTATAACCTTTTCTTGGATAGGAGTTGGTTCTTCGTACCCTTTTCTATCAATCATGTTGAGTATGTTATCAGAAAGGCCCATGTGTTGAAATTTTGTCATGTTTTTACTCCTTTTTCTAATTTTTGGGCCAAAATAACCTTTTACATTATACCATAAGTTTCGTAAACAAATGGTATTTGTTTAATAATTTAAATAACAATTACCTTAAAAATCTTTTGTGTATCGAGATAATAAATATGATATAATTAACTGAAAACAGAGTTACACCATTAAAGAGGTGAAAAAAGAGTTGAAAGGATTTTTAGAAATCTTACTTCCTTTTGCAATAATTCTTTTGCTTTTTGGTTTTTCTTCACAAAAAGCCTCGGCAACAGCTCAGCCATCTCCTACACCAGCCCCAGAAATACCCTCATTTTCAGAAGAAGACGAAAATTTATTCGAAGTCACTTTTATAATCACTTCCGTTCCAGCAGATACACCAGAAGATGCTTCAATTTATATGATGGGAAACTTCAATAATTGGTTGGTGGGAGATGAAAATTATAGGTTTGAAAAAATGGATGATGGAACGTACCAATTAACTTTAAGAATGCCTCCAAATACTGAAATAGAATACAAATATAACCTTGGCAACTATGATTATATAGAGAAGGATTTCTTTGGGAACGAAAGAGAAAATAGAACTTACAAATTTGAATATAACTTCGATGAAGTGAGAAACGAAATAGAAAGCTGGTAGAAAAATGAGAAAGGTCTATTTATTTGACTTAAATCCAGAACATTTTAAAAACGTTGGAGATCTTGTACTTCCTTTTTACAACGAAGATCCTCTGAACTTTTTGTTTCTAGGGCCTTCTGGTTTTTACGTGAAGCAAGTGGCAGAATACGTTGCCTCACAAACAAAAAAAACTATCAATCGTGATGCCTTCAGGGTTATAAACCAATATGTAACTGAGACGCTAAAAACATACCAGCCACAATCTGTAATATTGGATAGAGATTTTTTGAAGGTATACATCGAAAACGAGATAATGGACTTAATAGAAGAAGAGAAGAAAGACGAAGAATTTTCTGAATATCTAAACGTTATATCCAAATCTCAAAAATCAGTTGAGTACATATTAGATATTTTCGAGAAAAAATGGGAAATTTCAAGGGTTGAAGATGAAGAAATCGTTGAATCCTCTGAAGAATACAAGTTGCTCGATGATTCTATAGATAACAATTCTAATTTGTACACACTTTACACTAAATTAGAAAAAAAACTCGAAGATATTTTAGAAACAAAGTTCGATATGTCTATTAAATATCAAAGAAATTATGATCCTGTTAGTGTGTATAAATGGTTTTATGAGATTTTACCTGCTAGATTGAAAGAAGAGGGGAAAAAATATATAGGAAAAAGGGTCGTTATTTCCGGATTTTTTGATATCTCTCCAGCTGTTAACAAAACTCTTAAAGCTTTCTTTGATCTCTTTGAAGAGGTTCATTTTATTACTTGGGTCAATATAGAAGACAGAAGTTTTGATTCAATAACTAACATACACAATTTTTTAAAAAAAGAAGGATTTGAATTCCAACCGAAAAATAAAGGGTTAAAACGGATTTTTGAAAATACCCATATTGATATCTTTCCCATGAACAACGATGTTTCTGAAATAGAAACTCTTACAAAAGAAATAAAAAGAAAATTGATAAGTGAGAATCTTTCTCCTGATGAATTGGGGATCGTTGTTCCCAATAGTTCAACTGCAAAATTATTGGCAGATTATTTGGAAGATGCCAAGGTACCTTACAGGTTCAAAAACGATGTTCCGCTAAACGAAAGTCAAATAGTTTTGATACTTCTTCAACCAATTAAAACGTTGGTAAGAGGTTGTGAGGTTGAAGATATCTTGGCGATGATTGAAAGTGGTTACGGGGGAGTAACTGAACTGACAATGGAGCAGATAGAACATTATTTAAAGCGACTGAACTTATTCTATGACATACAAAAATCCTCTCTCAAAAACCGAAAAGAAAAATGGATGAATACCGTTGAGAAAGAAATAGATAAAAGAAATGCTCAACTTAAAGGTACAGAAGAAATAGAAAGAATAAGCGAAGAACTCAAAGACTTAAATGAATTAAAAAAATGCCTTGGCAACATATTTTCTCTTTTAGAAAATATCCAGAAAAGCAAAGATCGAAAAAAGTACTTCAGTGTTTCTGATTACAGGGAGTTAGTGAAAGAATGGATAGATACTTACCTATCTCATTTCAACATACTGAAAACATACGAGGATGTACTCCCTATTGAGAGTCAATTAAATGCATTAAAAGCTTTTGAAGCACTAGTATTTAACGTCGAAGAAAATTTGGAGAAAATTCTAAAGTCAAATAAAAATTTAGGAATTGAAAAGTTCTACAAAATACTTTCTTCTCTTATTCAGATTGAGACGTATAGAGAATCCGAAAGGTACGATAATACACTAGAAATAATGAGCCTTGAAGACTCAAGATTTGTAAAGAAAAAATACAAATATTTTGTCGGTTTCACTGAAGAAAACTACCCTTCAATAAAGGTCAATCCTTTCATAACATCTATGAGTAACGAAGGGACCTCAATCGCCAAACATTCAGAAAAAATCAGTAGAAGAAACTTGTTTATCTCGATGATCTTCGCAGAAAATATCGTATTTACATATCCCAAAGCTAAACTAAGTGGTGAACCAATACTACCCTCTCCATACGAAAAAGAGTTTAGAAATAACTTTAAAAACGTTAAATATTCCCAAGAGTTTCTCTCTAAAAAAGAAATCCTACCAAAAGATCCCGAAAATATTTTCTCTGAAACAGAAGCTACTATTTATTATATATTGAACGGAAAGAAAGAATATTTACCTGATAAACACCACACTGATATTGAGAGATTAAAAAAAGAGATAACTAATCCAGGCTGGCAATTATATAAAAATACCGATCTTGGAGGGTTAAGTCATACAAAAATTACTACCTATGTGGATTGCCCTTTTAAGTATTACCTCGGAATTGAAGGCAGATTAAATGGAGATAAAGATTTTGAGAAGTTTTTTGATGGACTTATAAAGCACAGGGTGATGAAAGAGATATTTTCCAAATACAAAAATTATGAAGTTATGTCCCAAAAAATTCTCAACGAAGAAGAATTGAAAGAAGAGATAAAAAATATCATTGAAGATATTTGGGAGGATTATACTGACGATTTTTTACACACCTATGAAGCCATAGAAGACGTGGAAAGTGAAATAATAACAGAAGATATTTTAGAAAGTATAGAAGACATACATCAAAAGTATATCCATTTCAAAAAAGGTATAGATCTCACTTATTCTCAAGTTATAGCTACAGAGTTAGAGGTAAATTCAAAGATAAATATCGGGAATTTTCATGATGTAGACTTAACCTCTAGAATAGACAGGGTAGATCTTTTGAACGGTAACTACGCGTACCTTCTTGATGAGTTTGACGAACAGCTCTTACCAGGAGCATACTCAATTATGGATTACAAAAGGTCAAAAAATTTCCAAAGTGAACAATTGCTAATTTATTACCTAACCTTATTAAATAATGAAGAATGGAAAAACAAATTAGCAAATTCTGATGTATATCTAAAATTTCAAGTAGTATCAAAGAAAAAAGAGCATAAAAATAATAATTTTATAAAAATACAGAAAGGCCGGATTATATATAAAGAACACAAGTCTAGAACTAAGTATGTATCTTTTGATATTAAAGAATTCTGCACATGGTTAGAGAAAGTTTTTCAAAACATCAACAAATCTGATTTCACCCCTATAGCAGTAAAAGAAAGAGAAATAAGAAGGTTCTTAGAAGAAATGTATGATAAATACAATAACGCAAAAACAGGAGAAAAATATTACGATTGTTCTTCTTGCCAATTCAGAAGTTTATGCGAATTGATGCAGTACAAAAAAGATTTTAAAATAAACATAAAAAAATATCTTTGAAATAAGTCTACCATATGGTAGAATATTTTGCATAGAACAAAATAAAGGGGCGCTAAAAAGGCTTTTAGAATTTCTAAACACAGTAAAAAAATAACTAAAAATTGGAGGATGGAAATGGAAGAAGAAAGAGAACTAACCTTTTCAGACATACTCAGAATTTTTAAAAGAAGAAAATGGACTTTTCTAATTATTTTCCTCTTAACTATCTTTTTAACAGCGTTTTATCTGTTTTTCGTTGCAACTCCCACGTATGAAGCAAAGCAGGTTATAGAGTACAAATCAAGTTCTTCACAACCAAGTGTCTCTTTAGGGTCTATGTCTTCTGCAGCAAACTTGTTAGGAATCAGCCAACCCTCTGATTCAGGTTTAACTACCGAAATTGAAAGGATGAAAGCCGATTGGGTGTTAGCAAACGTTGTAAAAGAGCTCAACCTTGTAGAAAAAGCAAACGAAAACAAAGGGCTAATTGCTACATTGAGAGGTACAGAAGTAACAGAAAGAGACCTCATTGATTCACTAAAAGAAGGTATAAATATACAAAATGTTCAAGATACTAATATGATAGAAATAAGTTACCAAAGTTCCGATCCAACTATGGCTGCTTCGGTTGTCTCACTTGTGTATTCTTACTACACCGATTATGCAGAAAACCTTTATTTTGAGGATTCACAGTCTTATTTGAATCAAGTTGAAACGTTATTTGAAGATGTATCTCAGCAATATGATCAGATAAATAAAGAGGTTTTGGATTTCCAAACTAAAAATAAATTATTAGCCTCTTCCTCCACTTCATCTCAAACATTTGATAGTTTAATTAGTTATTATTCAGAAACCTATATGAATATACTAAAATTAGACGCCGATAAAAACCAATTAGAAATCAGGAAGCAGGCTATTGAAAATAATATTTTCAAACTGAGTCCAGAAACTAAAGAGTTTATACTAACAAACACAGAAAAAGACACACCTGTTAAGGATATAAAATCTAAATTAGTAAGTGACAGAATAGAATTAGAAACTTTAAAGTTAAATTCCCCTAGTTCTCCTAAAATTGGTGCTTTGGAAGCTGAAATAACCGTTTTAGAAAATGAATTGGAAAATAACCTTGAAGCAATTTTTTCCAACGATTTAAACTTTCTTGCATCTATCGATATGGGAACTTTTAATGAATACACTGGGATAATTACACAATTACAACTGTTTGATGTAACCAAGCAGGTGTATGAAAACATGCTTCAAGTTATAGATGATGAGATCTCGAAAAGCTCTCCCATTCTTTACGAATATTTTCTTTTAAAACAACAGCAAACTATCCTTCAAGCTAGATATAATACATTATTAAGTGCCTTAGAGCAAGAAAGGATGAAGGCATCACTATACGATAACAAATTCAAAGTAATAACCTCAGCCTACATACCAGAAAATCCTGTATCACCAAATACTACCCTCACTTTAGCTATTGGAGGGGTATTGGCAATATTCTTGGGAATTTTGGGTGTTTTTGTGAAGGAAGCAAACGACAAAACAGTGAAAGATCTATACGAATTTGAAAGTTTATTTGGGGTTCCTGACATCATTTTAGATGATTCAAACGATGCTGAGAAAATAGTTAATTATGTTTATAAAAAAGATTTTAAAAAGTTCGGGTTGCTATTTTTGGGAAATTTCTCAGTTGCCCAGAACCTATCTCAAAGAATTTACAACATCTTAAATACCGTAAAACCTAATAAAACAGAGTATTTTACTTCAAAGGAAAACGAAGATTACAAAGAAAAGTTTGAAAAATTTGAGAAGTTTAAAAATACAAACGAGGCTTTTATCATGTTTGACAATTTCAACAACGGTGATTATATACTATACAGAGATGATTTAGAAAAGATTATTATATTTATAGAAGAAAAAACAACAAACTTGGAAGATATAAAGGAGATTTTCAAAAAAGAAAAGGATCCCACCGTTGTTTATGTGAAAAAATAAAAGTTCAACTAAAGATTAAAGAAATTTCATTTATTTTGGTATAATGATTTTATGGGAGAATTTAGTATTCCTGCATGAAGAACGTTAAAGCTCCCCTAGGGGGTTAAATATGGAAAACGAGTTAACTTTCGAGGACATTTTAAAAATATTCAAAAAAAGATCCTGGTGGTTTTTGTTAACCGTAGTTGTAACGGTAGCAATTACCTTAATCTACCTTTTCAACGCTACTCCAATTTATGAAGCAAATACAACCTTGAAAATCGATTCCTCTAAATAAAGTTCGGTTGCAGATATTTTTGGCACACAGATGGGGTCAACTTCATCAAAGATATCGACAGAAATTGAATTGATAAAAAGTAGAAGAAACCTTGAAAAAGTAATCGACAATTTAAACTTAATGGAATATTTTCAAGCAAAAGCTGAAAATCCGGAAGATGTCACAAGAAACAGTGTCGTTCGTGCCCTGGAAGAAATGATCACTGTCTCACCTGTTAGCGATACAAATATCGTACGGATATCGGTTCAAAGTGAAGACAAGGAACTTGCAAGAAGCATCGCTAATAATTTAGCAGTTGTATATAACGATTTATTAAAAAGTTTGTCTCAAAACGAGTACACAGCAAGAAGAAGGTTTATAGAAGAGCAAATTCCATTAGCTGAAAGTGATTTGAACGCTGCTCAAGACGATCTTAGAAATTTTAAAGAGGAAAACAATATTTTTTTGTTAGATGAAGAGGCAAAATCAATATTACAATTTCTGGTCTCCTACGATCAACAGATAAACACTTATCAGATCCAAATGGAAGAAACAAAGATAAGATTGCAAACGTTGAATGACACCTTAAAAAGTATGGATCAGGAAATCATTTCATCTGAAACAATCTCGATAAACCCAGTCGTAAGTAATTTAAGAAATCAAATAGTAAATATACAGGTTCAGCTCGCAGGCTTGGAAGGTACTAAATCCCCATCTGATCCTGAAGTTTTGAGATTAAAGGAAGAGCTGAATCAAGCCCAAGAGATGCTAAAAAATGAGATAAGTACTATTGTAACTTCCCAAGTAAAAACCGCTAATCCAATGTATATTAGCTTGTATTCACAATTGATCCAAGAACAAGCCGGGCAGCAAGTTCTTCAAGGCACAATACAATCTTTAACAACGTTAAGAAACACATATCAATCCCAATTGAAGCAATTACCTGCATTGGAGCAAAGACTTATGAATTACGAAAGAGAGGTAAGAGTAAAAGAAAATCTTTATGTTCTTCTTTTAGAAAAATTAGAAGAGGCTAAGATTGCTGAAGCAGGTGTAATTGGGACTGCAAGTATAATAGACCCTGCCTTTGTTTCCCCAAATGCTGTTAAACCAAATAAAACTCTGACTGCCGCAATAGGAGGGATTTTAGGGATCTTTTTAGGTATACTTGTAGTTTTTCTCATCGAGTATCTGGATAAAAAGGTTAAAGATGAAAATGAATTGAAAATGATAGTTAAGGGGTACCCTGTTCTTGGTAGAATTCCTCATTTGCATGTAGACAACGAAACAAAAGATGAATTAATAGTATTAAGGGATCCAGTCTCACCAATCTCCGAAGCCTACAAGATGCTGGCTTCCAATATTAACTTTTCTAATGCTAAAGAACCTAATGTTATTACCTTTTCCAGTGGTGGCCCCGCTGAAGGTAAAACAATGACTGCTTCCAATGTTGCTATTTCTTACGCCCAAAGCGGTAACAAAACCTTGTTGATAGACGCCGATATGAGAAGACCCAGAGTTGAAAGGATTTTGAATTTAAAAAGTAAGAATGTAGGGCTAGTTAACCATTTATTGAGAGGAGTTTCTATAGAACAATCTGTAAAGAAGCCGTTTGAGTCTCTCAATAACTTTTTTGTTTTACCTGTTGGAACTTTACCTCCAAATCCTACCTCTATATTAACTTCAAATGAATTTAAAGATCTACTCGATAAACTCAAGGAGTATTACGATAAGGTCATTATTGATCTTCCACCAATAATGGTTGCTCCTGATGCTATGATTGCATCAAGATATTCAGATGGACTGGTATTAGTGACTCGATATGGACAAACTTTGAAACCAACTTTAAAAGCTGCGATTGAAAACATAACAACATCAGGGGTAAAACTCATTGGAACGGTTATAAATGATGTAAACGAAAAATCCTCTAATTATTACTACTATTACTATTATTATTACTCGGATGATGGGGATAAAAGCAAGACAAAGAAGAGAAGAAGAAAAACTAGAACATAGGGGGCCCATAAAGGGGGTAAAATAAAATGTATATCGACATTCATTGTCATCTATTACCTGGAGTTGATGACGGTGTAAAAACTATTGAAGAGACATTAAATGAACTGAGAAGGTATAAAGAAAACGACATTACCCATGTTATTTTTACACCTCATGTCAACCATCCTTCTGTTAAAACAGATATAACTAACATCAAAGAAGTTTATCAAAAGGTAAAAGAAAGAATAAAAAATGAAATTGGTTTAAGGACCTATCTTGCCTCTGAATTATATCTTACTCCAGATTACAAGGATTTTATTCCGTTTAATTCCTTCGTTTTGATAGAATTCCCAATACAACCTATGCCTATTTATGCCCTTGATTCGATATTTAATTTACAATTGGATGGTTATGAAGTTATTCTTGTACATGTGGAACGATACAAATGGTTATATGAACACAAAGACATCATTCAAAGAATGAGAGAAATGGGTGTACTCTTCCAAGTCAATTTTGAAGGGTTAAAAACTCAAGAAGGTAAGTATTATTATGATAATTACTTGGTGGATTTCTTAGCGACTGATAATCATGGAAGTTCGAATAGAGAAGAAGTTGATTTAAGTTTGTTCAAAAAATATTCCGAAATAACCAAAAATGCTTTCAATATTTTAGGAATAGTTCCTTAAGTTACTTATTAAAACGATTCCTCAAGTAACTAATTTTAAGTAATTCCTTATGGGGCGGTGGGCGGGAAAAGATAACACTTTTTTACATGATCCCTTAATTAGCTTTTTTGCATAATCTCTTAAAAAACTTTTTTAATAATTCCTTAAGCTACTTTTTATATTCCTAAAGTTACTTTTTAGATAATTCCTAAAGATACTTTTTAGATAATTCCTGAAGTAGTTAATTTTAGTAAATTCCTTATAGGGTGGTGGGCGGGAAAAGATAACATCTTTTGGAGGTGTCGGTAACGAAGCTCGAATTAATGAGCAAAGAAGAGTTTGAAATATACAAAAAGAAAATGTACGAAGAATATTCAAAAGTTTTGGCTGAGAATTTGTTGATTCCATACCAAGAAGCCTTGGTGAGAGCTGAGGATCAAATTGATACCATCTGGAACGAAGATATGAAAAAAGGGAAAAACTACGGTTATAATGTTATAAGCACTAATAATGAACACGTTGGAAGAATATGGGTTTTTGTCAATTACAGTTCTAAAAAAGCGTTTATATACGATATTAGGATTTTTCCTAAGTATCAAAAAAGGGGATTTGCAAAGAGCGCTATAAAAGAATTAGAAGAAATATTAAAAAAAGAAAAGGTAAAATTTCTTGAATTGAATGTTTTTGGGAATAACAAAGTTGCGTATAATATGTATAAAAACCTTGGATTCGACGAGACAAACATTAATTTGATGAAAGGGTTTCAAAAACAGAGAGTTGTTACTTTACCAAAATTTTTGAGGTTTTTAGAAACTCTCTTTTTAAAATCAGGATATAGAATAGTCGCTATCGAGATGAGAAAAAAATTAAAATAAAAAAACCTCCTGTACGGAGGTTTTTTAAGTTATCTTTGTTTACCTTTTAAATTAGAATTGTACGCCTGCGTAAACCTTGAATTTTGGTCTCCATTGGAACTCACTCTTATAAACTTCGTTGTAATCCTCAGCTAAAGTTGGCTTTTCAAATAGAACATCTGCGCCTACATTCATATTGAGGTTTTGAACTACGAAGTTTGCTCCAGCTCCACCACCGAAACCTAAACTGCTTGCTACAACCTTAGCATCTCCTAATCCCAATGAATAGTTAACCAAGCCTTGTGCATACATTCCAAATGGTAAGTCTGGGAAAAAGGCGTTTAAACTCTGTCTGTAACCGGCGTTGACACCTATAATCATTTGAGATAAGTCTGTAGCAACTTCACTTTCATCAACAAATTCTGCGGGAAAATAATAATCAAAAGAACCGCCGACTAACAAAGTTCCACCTTCTACACCTAATTCATCGTACAGATAATTTGCACCAACACTAACCCCATGCATCATTACAGCTGTTGCTATATCCGTCTCACTAGCCGCTACTGATGCATTCACATAACCACCTGTAACTTCGAATGCGGCGAAACTAAAAACAGCTAACATACCTACCAACAACGTTGCGAAAACCTTTTTCATCTTTGTTCCCTCCTCTCTGAGATTTTGTAGAAATTATTAAAAAAACTAACAAACATTTTGTCCTTTATTATATCATACTTATTTTATACCTTTAAGAAAAAATGAATACATTTTGTTGAATTTCGATGAAATCTGGCGTATTTTGTTTAAAAAGGTTAAGAGAAAGTATGTAATCTAATCTACTGTTTTTTTGAACAAAATTATTTGTTAAATCATTTTTATAAGAGTAATCGTTTTTATAATTTTTATTTTTGACGTTTGGATCTGATTTGATCAATTTGTCAGAAGGATTTTTGGATCGGTTATGGGATATACTTGCCATCGAATTAAAAGTCGAACTGTAGTCTTGGTTATAATTTAGATCATTCAATTCTTTAATTTTTATAGTGTAATCATCAGTAGAAGCTAAATGATAGACCCCTATGGTAATCTTGGGTTTTTTATTTTGATCCACTTCCATCTCGCCAATCAATTCCATTAAATTGAGATTACCATGAGTTGAAGAAACTAAAGACAAATTATCCAAATCGGTAAATCCAGTGTAAGACGTATTACTTGCAAAAGATGAAAAAACAAACAATAGAAAAATTAATAATATGCTAGTGAATTTTGTAGCTTTTATCATAATTACGTCACCTCCTGAAATAACCCATTGTACTATTTATGAAAACTTATATCTACGCCCTTTTAATTTATTCGATTTCAATGATATAATAGACTACATTCCTTAAAATTAGATTAAAAGAAAGGAGTAGTTGAAATGTTTGATCCATTAAAATTTGCTTATCCATCAAAAAGGATCCCTATTTATGCGAAAAACGGGATGGTGGCAACAACTAATCCATTAGCTTCTGAGATAGGTATAGATATTTTAAAAAAAGGTGGGAACGCGATTGATGCAGCTGTTGCGGTGGCAGCAGGTTTGACCGTCTTGGAACCTACTTCCAACGGCATAGGTAGCGATGCCTTCGCTATACTTTACAAAGACGGTAAACTATATGGGTTGAATTCCAGTGGATACGCTCCAAAAAATCTCACCTTAGAACTAATGAAAGAGAAAGGGTTTGAAAAAATACCTCCATATGGTTGGGAATCAGTTACTGTTCCAGGTGCTCCAGCTGCGTGGGTAACTTTGTCTGATAGATTTGGTGTTCTTCCTTTTGAAAGATTGTTAGAACCATCCATCAAATATGCAAGTGAAGGTTTCCCCGTTTCTCCTGTGACGGCAAAATCATGGCAGAGCGCTTTTAAAAGGTATAAAAAAGAATTAAAGGGAGAAATTTTTAAAACCTGGTTTGAAGTATTTGCCCCAAATGGGAACGCACCTGATGTTGGGGAAATTTGGAAATCTACTCATCACGCAAAGACTTTGGAATCAATTGCCCAGACAAAGGCAAAAAATTTTTATTCTGGAGAACTAGCTCAAAAAATTTTAAGCTTTTCAAAAAAGACGGGAGGCTACTTTTGCCAAGAAGATTTAGAAAGTTTTGAACCTATATGGGTGGAACCACTTGGTGTAAATTACAGAGGATTCGACGTATGGGAATTACCACCAAATGGACAAGGTATAATTGTTTTGATGGCTTTGAATATACTAAAAGGGTTTGAAATGAGATGTAAAGAAGATCCAGAAAGTTACCACAAACAAATAGAAGCCTTAAAGTTGGCTTTTAGCGATGGATTGAAATATATTACTGATATAGAAGAGATGAAAGTATCAGTAGAATCGCTTTTATCAGAAGAATATGCAAACCAACGAAGGAATCTTATTGGTGAATATGCACTATTACCAAAAGCAGGAGATCCCTATTCTGGAGGAACGGTTTACTTTGCAACTGCGGATAAAGATGGAAATATGGTTTCTTTCATTCAAAGTAACTATATGGGATTTGGCTCTGGAATAGTGGTTCCGAATACAGGGATAAGCCTTCAAAACCGAGGAACAAGCTTTTCTTTGAATGAAGAGGATCACAACTGTTTAAAACCATTAAAAAGGCCATACCATACCATTATACCCGGCTTTATAACAAAAGAGAACAAAGCGATAGGACCTTTTGGAGTTATGGGAGGGTACATGCAACCACAAGGCCATTTACAATTCCTTAATAATTTTATCGATTTTCATTTAAATCCTCAGGCAGCCTTGGATGCTCCAAGATGGCAATGGGTGAAAGGCAAGGAAATTATGGTAGAAAAAGAATTTCCAAAGTATATCCTTGAGTCTTTAATAGATAAAGGCCATCAAATAGAAGTTTCATTAAATTCCTCTAATTTTGGAAGAGGACAATTTATATATAGAACAGAGGATGGTGTGCTGATAGGGGGCACCGAACCAAGGGCAGATAGTAACATATCTTGCTTTTAAAAGAAATTTAATGCAAATTCCAAAAAGAGTCTAAAAAATGGTGGTACAATATAGTTAGACAAGCTAACTATATTGAGGTGAGTAAACTGACACGAAAAGTTATTAATTTGCTTATTTTTTCGTCCATAAGTAGCTCTTTTTGGGCAATTTATAGGGTTGTTTTTAATTTATTTTTGAGAGATTTGGGTTATACAAATCAGTTCATTGGTCGAATGACCTCTTTTGAAATGCTTGGTGCTGCTATCATTGGGATTTTAATAGGGATCCTTGGGGATAGAATCGGAAAGAAAAAAATGATCATTATATCTTCCATAAGTTTTGGCATTCTATTATTGATAAGAAGTACTTTCCCCTATAAAAATATTTTATTAGTTCTTGGATTTTTAAACGGTGGATTCATGACCTCTAGAAGATTACTCTTGGATTCATACCTGATGGATGTTACAGATAGTTCAATCCGAGGAGCTGCTTTTGGATACAATTTTGCTATTTTTATGGCTAGTGGTGTTTTAGGAAACTTCATAGGTGGTTTTATGGGAGAATATTTGGGTTTAAGGTTGACTCTTTACATAACAGGAATATGCTATGCCATATCACCCATATTGTTAAAAAATTTACCCAAAAGCGTTAGAGATAAAAGAGTCACCCTTCAAAAAGTTTTAGACTTTTCCCAATACAACAAAGAAGAAAAATACATTTTGAAGTACTATCTTTTAAGAACAGCGGCGATATCCTTTGGAGCGGGATTGTTTGTTAATTTTGGAAATATTATATACAAAGATTTATTCAACATGTCCCCTTCCTTGATAGGTATATCTCTGTCAATTGCACAATTCGGCGCCGCTGCTGGCTCTGCCCTTTCACCAGTACTTGGCAAAAGATTTGGCCCTTTTAAATATACGTTCATTTTAAATGGGATAGTTATTCCGTTGATTATAAGTTTGGGTTTTATCCGAAATCCTTTTATTTTTATTGGTATTTACGCTTTGAGATTCACTTTTATGAATATGACCAACCCTGTGGAAACATCCTCTGTTTTGAGTGCACTACCAAAGAACAGAGTCACATCGATATATAGCCTGAGGAATGCTGCCAATTTTTTGACAAGGTCTTTGGCTGCATTCATATTCGGAATAGTAAGTTTACTACCAAGTGGTTATACTTACTTGTTCTTAATTAGCTCCGTGTTTTATACCGCGGCACTGATTTTTATGTATAAATTATTCGTTCCTTTGAGGAAAAACGGCATTTTACATCAGTTGTACAGTAATAATTCATGACAAACGCTTTAATATTACTTCTCTTTTAGGGATTGAAGACTGGGCTCCTTTTCTTTCAACAGAAATTGCGGCAGCGGTATTGGCAAAGTTAAGGCTTTTCTGTAAATCCTTTGTTTCTGAAAAGGCTACGGCAAAGGCTCCATTAAAGATGTCTCCAGCACCGGTACTATCAACTGGGTTTACTTTTAGGGGTTCAATTTTCCCTAAGTTTTCATCTTCATCAATGTATTTAACCCCTTTATCTCCCATCTTCACAATTAAATTTTTTACCTTACTAATTCTTTTAAATTCAAGCATTGATTTAGCAAGGTTGTTTTCGTCGAAATCTATCTTTTCTTTTTCACAAAGGAACATAAACTCTTTATCGTTGGGGTTTAAGAAATCTATACCGTTTAAACTTTCCATCTTTGTACTTCTAACAGGAGCGGGATCGTAAATAACAGTTATTCCTTTTTCTTTTAACTTAGAAATAGCATACTCAACGCTTTGGATGGGAATTTCATTTTGCAATAAACAAATATCTATTTCATCACCATATTTATCAAAAAACTTATCTATTTTCTCCTTATCCACCTTATCATTGGCACCTGAGAAGATAATTATTCTATTCTCACCACTGTTCTCGACCTCTATATAAGCCCTACCTGTTTTTTCATTCTTTTGCACGTAATAACCTTCTATTTTATACTTTTTAAAGTTTTGAGAAATTTGATTCCCATATTCGTCATCACCTAGGCAACTACAAAAGTAAACAGGCTTTTCAGATAACTTAGCGACTGCAACGGCTTGATTTGCCCCTTTACCGCCAAAATAAAAGTCTAACGAAAGGGCTTTTTGGGTTTCTCCAGGAAGTGTAAAATGTTCAACGTTGAATACAATATCCATGTTACTGCTACCAATAACAGCGATCATTGGCCTATCTCTCCTTTGAATAATTTCAGTAAAAGGGGCATAACGCCCCTTTTTAAGTTATTTTGTTACTAATTGAAGTGGAACGGGGAAGTAAATTGTCTCTGTACTCAAATATTCATAAGCTTTTTCAACTGCCAGTTCTCCCATTCTGTAAGGTTGTTGAGCTATTGTTGCACTAAGTTCACCTTTTTCAACAGAAGCTAATGCATCGGGAGTGGCATCAAATCCCACAACAATGATGTCTTGTAACTTACCAGCAGCCTTTATTGCCTCCAATGCACCCAAAGCCATTTCATCGTTATGAGCAAAAACGGCGTCTACGTCTGGATAAGCCTGAAGTAGGTTTTCCATAACGGTTAATCCTTCAGCCCTATTGTAGTTTGCTGTTTGTCTGGCTACGACTTCAATACCAGGATATTTCGATATTTCTTCGTTGAAACCTTGGCCTCTTTCTCTTGCAGAAGAAGTTCCCGGAACTCCGACCAATTCTATGACTTTTCCTTTTCCTCCTAATTGTTCCGCAATGAAACTACCTGCCATCCTTCCTCCAGCAATGTTGTCTGAAGCTATGTGAACTAGAACTTTTCCACCATTTGCACTTCTATCAACAGTTATTACTGGGATTTTAGCGTCGTTTGCTTCTTCAATAGCTGCTACAATAGCGTCGCTGTCAGTAGGATTTACTAAAATCATGTCGACTCTTTGTAATATCAGATCTTCTATATCGTTTAGTTGCTTTGCTGGATCGTCTCGGGCATCAACTACCAACAGTTCTATCCCTAATTCATTAGCTTTATCTTCTGCACCGTTTGCTAAGTCTACAAAAAATGGGTTGTTTAATGTTGAAACCGATAAACCTATCTTTACTCCAAAACTAAACGTTGAAACAAACAACACTAACAATACAAATACTAATACCTTTCTCATCTTTCTCTACCTCCTTTGATATGTTTTTAGAAAGTTTAAAAACGGGGTTTAGCGCCCCTTCGCCCCGCTCCCCACCCATAAGGAATGGGGGGAGTTTTGTACTTTCACTCCGCGGCAAGCTGCTAAATGTTTTTATTCCTCTTTTTCTGAAAGAACAGCTAACAGTATTATGACTCCTTTAACTAAATCTTGATAAAATGGGGAAATATTCATCAAGTTCATTCCGTTGTTAATTGTTCCTAGAAGAAGGGCACCAAACAACGTTCCTAACACTCCACCTTTTCCTCCAGCTAAACTTGCTCCGCCCAAAACGACTGTTGCTATTGCGTCAAGTTCATACCCTTGTCCAAAAGTGGCTTGAGCACTGTTCAATCTTGCTGTCAAGATTATAGCGCTGATCGCACTAAAAAGTCCACTCAACATATAAACAATGGTTTTATATCTATCCACGTTTACTCCACTGAGTTTTGTGGCTTCTTCATTTCCTCCAATTGAGTATATATACAATCCCAACTTTGTCTTTTTTAGTATGTAAAGGGAAAGAAAAAATATACCTAACATGATCAAAATGGGCACAGGTATCCCAAATATATCCCCTCTACCCAAAAATCTAAAACTATCAGGAAAAATCGAGATTGGGATGCCTTCAGTGTATGCTAAGGTTAAACTCCTTCCTATAGCCATTGTAGCCAAAGTTACAATGAAAGGCTGGATCTTGCCTTTCGAGATGACAATTCCATTAAATGCCCCTATCGCTGCACCAATTAATAATCCTACGATTATTCCTAGTAGAACTCTCCCATCTTTGACTATGGAAGCCATAACAACTGCGCTAAGCGCAAAAGTTGAACCAACAGAGAGATCTATTCCCCCAGAAATTATTACAAGTGTCATTCCGAAACCGATTATAGCCATTATTGAAACTTGTCTAATAACATTAACTATATTATAGAGATTAAAGAAACTGTCTGTAAAAATTGAAAGTACCACAAACAAAATGATAAAACCAACGAGGGCGGGATTTTTTCTCATAAAATTTAAGAGAGTTTTAAACAAGCTCAACCAACCCCATTCCAGCTTTTAGTATATTTTCTGGTGTCATTTCTTCCTTTTCCAATAAAGCCGTTTTTCTACCTCTATGCATTATCAGAACTCTGTCACATAACCCCAAAATTTCCGGAATCTCTGAAGTCACTAAAATCACTCCTATTCCTCTATTAGCTAAATCGTTTATAAGCTTATAAACTTCTATTTTAGCTCCAACGTCTATTCCTCGAGTAGGTTCTACAAGGATAGCAATTTTTGGTTGTTTTAACAAAAATTTTGCTAATACAACCTTCTGTTGATTTCCGCCAGACAAGTTTTTCACCTTCTGTTTGTCAGACGATACTTTTATATTATATTTTTTGATCTGATTTTTAGTCTCTTCTGTAGCTTTTTTCCAATCAATATTGAAAATAGGAGCGAATTCTTCAGCATTGGGAATAGTTATGTTATCAACAACAGTCAAAAGCTGAACAAGCCCTTGAGATTTTCTGTCCTCAGGAACCAAAACTATACCCTTTTTCAACGCCTGAGAGGGAGTCTTAAGCTCTTCTACCTTTTGGTCATCTACAATAAAGTTTTTGAAGGTTGATTTGTATGCTCCAAAAAGCCCCAATGCCAGTTCAGATTTTCCACAACCAACCAATCCTGTTATTCCAAATATTTCCCCTTCCCTAACTTCAAAAGAAAGTGGATAAACCTTACCACGAATTTCAAATTCCTCAACTTGTAGGACAATTTTATCTCTTACCTTATTAAATTTAGGGAACATATCTTTTATTTCTCTTCCTACCATCATCTTTATCAGGTCATCTTGGTTTAGCTCTTCTAAATTTCCAGAACCCACCAATTTACCATCTCTAAGGACGGTTACCCTATCGGCAATTTGATAAACTTCTTCGAGTTTGTGGGTTATAAAAATAATAGAAATCCCCTTTTCTCTAAGATCCCTCATAACCTTAAATAAAGTTCTTGTTTCGTGTTCAGTAATTGTAGCGGTAGGTTCGTCCATAACGATAATTTTGGCTTGTGATGCTATAGCCTTCGCAATTTCCACCAACTGTTTTTCTGATACATTTAGCTTAGAAACCTTTATTTTTGGATCTATTTCAAAATCAAGCATTTTAAGATATTTTTTTGCTTCGATAGCCATAGATTTAAAATCGATATTTAAGAAATTGCCTTTCTCTTTTCCTAAAAATATATTTTCAGCAATCGATAAATTTTCAGCTAGCATTAATTCCTGGTGTATTATGGCTATTCCTCTTTTTTTTGCTTCTATAGGTGATCGAAAGATTACTTTTTCCCCATTTAAAATTATCTCGCCACTATCTGCCTGATAAATCCCACCAAGTATTTTGATTAACGTACTTTTGCCAGCTCCGTTTTCTCCAAGTAGGGCATGTATTTCTTTTTCTTTTAAGTTGAAACTTACTTTGTCAAGTGCTAAAACCCCTGGGAAGGTTTTTGTAATATCTACCATTTCTAATAACATTAAAAAATCACCCCTGAAATCAATATAATGTTTGAAAAGGGGGTACATTCTCCAGTTCTTATAAAAAATTTGGAATTTTTTGCTAGATCTTTAAACTCTTCATGTGCTTTTTTCTCTATCTCAATATTTGAAAATATATCGATCACTTTTTGATAATTTTTAAGATTATTTACTTCCATCTCATCGGCAATAATCACTTTCTCAACTTCTAATTCGTATAAAACCATTTTTATGGAATCAATAAAATTTGGTATACCTTTATCAAAAACTAAGTCAACAAATGTAGCTTCTTTTGGTATTGGGTAACCCATATCAACTATACTTAACATATCTTTATGTCCCATTGAGGCAACAAAGTATGATATCTGAGAATTGAATATGCCTTGCTTTTTCAACTTAATTTCTCCTCCTCGTACTTTCTCGAATTATTATTTCGTTCTCAAACTGTTTTACAGGAGTGTGATCTGATTTCCTTGAAAGTATTGTAAAGATCATTTCTCCGGCCGTTTTTCCCATTTCATAAATAGGTTGTTTCACAGTAGTTAAGGGTGGAGAGAACATTTTACTAAAAGCAATGTCATCGTATCCAGTAACGCTTACATCATTTGGCACTTTCAAGCCCTTTGATTTAAAATGTTCTATAACTCCATAAGCCAACAAATCATTTGCACATACTACAACGTCGGGAAGATTTTTAATCTTTTTAGCCACCGAAAGCCCCGATTCATGGGTGTACTCTCCCTCGTATATTTTGTAATCTATCTTATATTCATTTGCAAAATCTTGGAAGGCTCTTAATCTTTCAGCTGCGCTGAATATTTCTTTTTGGCCGCTTATAAATATGAATTTTCTGTGATTTGAATTGTATAGGTATTCCAGTAATTTATACATTGCGTTGTAGTTGTTTGAACAAACGTAAGAGAATTTATTGTTTTTAATGACCCTGTCTATGAAAACGGTTTTAACATTCCTATTTATGAGATTTTCAACATGGTCACCTATGCCTGAGTACAAAATCCCATCGACTTTCTTTTCGATTAATGTTTTAAATAATTTTTTTTCTTCAACAATGTTGTTATCCGAATTGCATATCATCAAAGAAAAGCCTTTTGATCTTAGAAAATCTTCTGCTCCTCTTACTATAGTTGCAAAAAAGGGGTTGGCAATATTTGGGATGATTATACCTATTGTCTTTGTGTATCCAACTCTTAAACTCCTGGCAAGAGAATCAGGATAATAATTAAACTTTTCAATTGCCTTTAAAACTTTTTCTTTCGTTTCTTTTTTTACCGGTAAGGAACTGTTTACCACCCTTGAAACAGTTGATATGGAAACCCCCGCTTCTTTTGCTATATCTTTTATAGTTATTTGTTTATTCATAAAAACCACCTTGTTACAATTATTATGCAAACGTTTTCGAAACTGCTTGTTTTAAGTATATCTCTAAATAATTTAAATTGCAAACTTGATTATGGGGGATTAGAAGAAATTAGACGGAATTATAGTCGATTAACTTGATTTTTCTTTTGTTTTCTTAATTTTATTCATTTTTCTTCTTTACTTTTGTTGGAACTGTATAAGAATAAGACTACCAAAGTGATCAAATAAGGTAACATGGAAGTGATTTGTGGTGGAATATTGAAGTTTTGAAGGGTGAAAGTTACACTCTCAAAAAATCCGAACAGTAAAGACATTAAAAGTATTCCTAAAGGACGACCTTTTACCAAGATTATTATAGCCAAAGAGATCCATCCTCTACCGTTTGACATATTTTCACTGAAAAGGGTAACATAGCCTAAGGATAAGTATGTTCCACCCATGGAAGAAAGTATACCTGAAAGTAGTATAGAGGTAAATTTCATTTTATTAGGGTTAATGCCTAAAGATCTTGTGGTTTCTGGATCTTCCCCTGTTGCTCTAAGTCTGAGACCGAATTTCGTGTGAAATATTATAACTTCTAGCAACAAAGCTAAAAGTATTGATACGTAAACAATAAAGGGATGATTGTTCAATATTTGTGAGAGTATAGGAATTTGATTTAAAATAGGTATATCCCATGTTGGAAGAGATTCTATCCTTGGAGATATGAAAGCACCTTTTACATCGAAGATGTTCCTTAAAAGATACGTAGTTCCGCCCAAAGCGAGCATATTTATACCAATACCAGTTAAGAATTCGTCTGTTTTAAGAGACAACGCAAATGCTGAAAAAATCAGAGCAACAACAGCTCCGGAAATCACTGCAAACAACATACCCATTGCCCAACTTTGAAAAAGATAGCTTCCCAAAACTCCGAAAAAAGCCCCGATGAGCATCATACCTTCCATAGCAATGTTGAATACGTTAGCGTAATAGGTAAAAGTCCCCCCCAACGCTGCAAGGAGTATAGGAGTTGCGCTACTAAAACTGTCTCTAATTAATAAAGAAATTATATTAGTCAGAGGATTTCACCACTCTTTTTGCTTTCAGAGAAGCCTTGATTTTATCGCTGTAGTAAGATATCGTACTCCTTGTTGAGACAACCAATAAAACGATTATAGCCTGAAGAACCATTGTGAATTCAGAAGGTATGAATACCTCGAATTCCATACCTATCCCACCTGCTTTAAGAAATCCGAAGAATACGGCAAAAACAGATGTTTCAATCACTCCGTTACCCCCCACTATGGCAAGCATTACTCCATCCCAACCGTAGTTTGCTCCGATTCCTTTAATAAACCTATGTTGAGTTCCACCCAATATCAACAAAGCTCCCGCTAATCCGGAAAGGAACCCTGTGTAAAACATAACCCAGATTAAATTTTCTTCATTTTTACATCCGCCAATCTTTGAAAAGTCATAATTATGTCCCATCATCCGCCATTCGTAACCTTTTTTTAGATAAGTTACAACAAAAAATGAAACAAAGACCATAAAAATCGCTATGAAAAAACTTATATTTATTCCGTTTATAGTGGGAAGAAAAAATTCTCTTTTTATCATATGAGTGGCAGGAACGTACGATTTTTCATCCAAAAATGGATATGTTGCCAGGTACAAGGTCAAGTAATCTGCTATGAAATTCAACATCAAAGTGGTTATAAATTCATCCATTTTGTAATACTTTTTTAGTACACCAGCCAAGCCACCATATAAACCACCAATGATACCAGAAATTATCAAAATAACAAATATCCCCAATACTCCTGGTATGGGTAGATAGTATCCCAAAAGCGCAGCGGTCAAGGCTCCGACAATCAATTGTCCTGGTTCTCCAAGGTTCACCACATTTGAACTGAACGCTATCGCTGCAGACATGCCCGTTAATATCAATGGGGTAGCGTTGTTTAAGGTCGAAGAAAGAGAAAACCATGAAGCTAATCCGTAATTAAATAATGCTCGATAAGCATCGATAGGCGAATTTCCCTGAAGTTTAATCAGAACCGCAGCTGCAAGAAAAGATAAGGCTATACCAACGATTCCTGTTAATATTTTATTTAAACTTTTCATAGTTTAGCCCCCAGCATGTACTCTCCCACTTCTTCTTTTGAATGGATGTTGGGGTCCAATTCAGCAACTATTTCCCCTTTTCGTAAAACGTACAACCTATTGCACATAGATAAAAGTTCATCCAGATCTGCAGAGATCAACAAAATCCCTTTTCCTTTTTTTCTCATCTCAAGGATAACGTTATGAACATATTCGATTGAACCAACATCTAATCCTCTGGTTGGCTGGTCCAAAAGCAAAAATGGTGCATCGAGGCTGAATTCACGCGCAACTATTAATTTCTGCTGATTACCTCCCGAAAGACTTTTAGGAACATCGTTTATACTTCTTGAAAGGATGTTGTATTGATTGATCAAATCTTTCGCAAATTTTTTAGCCTTTTTCCAATCCATGATATATTTAAATTTTGATAATTTTTCGCCTAAGTGGTGAGTCATGGAAAGATTTTCTGTTAAAATGGCATTCAAAGCTAATCCGTATCTTTTTCTGTCAGCAGGGATATAACTTATTAGTCTTCTTCTTTTTCTGATGGGGAGCTCTGTGATATTTTGATCTTCTATAAATATTTTTCCGTGGTGCGGATAAATTTCACCAATTATTGTTTGTACGATCTCGTATTGACCATTGCCTTCAACGCCTGCTAAACCCACTATTTCACCTGATCTAATGACAATATTGATGTTTGACAATAGATTTATCTTTGTTTTATTAGAAGCAACAGTCAAATTTGCACATTTAAAAATTTCTTTACCTGGTTCTTTTGGAACCTTCTTCACTGTTAGCATAACCTCTTTACCCACCATCATTTTTGCCAATTCACCTTTTGAACGTTTTTCGTTCTTTAAAGTTGAGATAATTTTTCCTCTTCTCATAACTGTTATAATATCTGAGATTTCCAATACTTCTTCCAATTTATGACTGATAAAAACAATAGTTTTGCCAGTATCTCTAATATTTCTAATCTCTTTGAATAGTTGTTGAGTTTCTTGAGGTGTTAGTACGGCTGTTGGTTCATCAAAAATCAGCGTGTCAACCTTTCTGTACAGCAATTTTAGGATCTCCACTTTTTGTTGGGCTGCGACAGAGAGGTTAGAAGTAGTTGCTTGTAGATCGACAGACAGATTAAATTTTTTGGTAATCTCTTCTAATTCATTTAATATTTTTTCTTTATCTAAGAAGCCGAAATTTTTTGTCTTTTCCAAACCTAAAACAACGTTCTCGTATACCTTAAAAGAAGGAACGAGCATAAATTCTTGGTGAACCATACCTATACCAAGTTTGATAGCTACGTTTGGGTTAGTTATTTTTTGTTCTTGATTATTGATAAAGATCTCACCACTGGACGGAGGCACCATACCGTATAAAATCTTCATCAATGTACTTTTTCCGGCTCCGTTTTCGCCTATAATAGAGTGAATTTCCCCTTTTTCTAAGGAGAAATTCACTCCTTCCAAGGCTAAAACATCAGGTGGGTATATTTTATATATATTTCTTATTTGTATATATGACATTTAGAACCACCTATGGATAATTATTCTCTGTATTCTTTGACCACAATCTTTCCATCCGCAACATCTTTCTGAACCTGTAATATTTTTTCTACAGTTTCTTTCGGAAGAATCTGATATGTGTATTCATCGATTGCCAATCCTACCGCTCCAGCTTTTAATCCGAGTTTGTACAACGTACCAGGTTCATATCTCCCCTCTACTATGTCTTTAAAAACTAGTTCAATAGATTTTCCAACTTCTTTAAGATCGCTGGTGATCACGTGACCCGGAGCAAGGCCATTTTGATTTGAATCTACGCCAATAGCATATTTTCCTTCTTCTTGGGCTGCTTGTAAAACTCCCGATCCTGTTAAACTTGCGATTTGAAATATTACATCCACACCCTGAGAATAAAGTTGTAAAGCAGCTTGTTTTCCTTTTGCAGGATCATCCCAACTTCCCACGTATATCGTTCTTACTTCAATTTCCGGATCTATGTAATGTGCCCCTTGTTCATAACCATATACAAAGGATCTTATTACTATATCGTCATCTCCACCTACTGCTCCTATTAGTTTTTGAGGGTTTATTCCTTCCAATTCCGTCATTGTTGTAACGATACCTGCTACAACTCCAGCCATGAAAGCCCCTTCTTCTTCAATGAAATCAACGTTTGATATTATACCCTGTTCATCTTCGACTACGGTGTCAATATTTACGAATATCTTATTGGGAAATTGTGTTGCTATGGTTTTTAATTCTTCTTCAAAACCATAAGAGATTACAAATACAACATCTGCCCAATTTGCAGCTGTGAGTAAACTTGGATAATAGAGCGAAGGATCAAAGTTGCATTCAATTACCCTTGTTTGAACCCCGTAATCATTCTCCAGTTGTTTTATGCCAGCATAACCGGAATCATAAAAGGATTGATCCCCAAGGGAACCGTTTATTACGTAAGCGACCTTTTGTGGTGCTGCAAAAACTGTGAAAGAAAAGAGAATAACAATGAACACAAAAAATGTGAATCTTTTCATTTTTTACACCTCCCGTACGATTTATTGTACTGACTTTATGAACTTTGAAATCTACGTTAGCGCCCTTCGCCCCGCTCCCCTACCCCAAAGTTTTCACGATTTATTAATACCATTTTGGGCGCTTAATTGAAAAGTCCATTGGGCTAAAGTGGAAATTTGGATCTTTGAAAAATCTGGTAAATAGGTTTCCAACGTGTCTTTCAAAGGGGATGACCAATAAGTCGGAAAATCGTTTGCACCATATATGATACCTAATATCGTACCTACCTCACCAGCATTACAATCAACGTCATAACCGAAAGAAGAAACGATCTTCATGGTTTTATCAAAATCCCCTTCTCCAAACCATAAAGAAGTTAAAATCGAGGCAGTATTTGGATACAGATGAACCCAATTATAACTTTGGAAATACTCCTCTGTTTTTCTAAGGACGCTGATCCAATCATTATTTGTTTGGCAATATTTTACTACATTATCTACGACTTTTTTAAATTCAGTATTTTTTGGAATATAATCCAATGATTTTTCGATTATTTTTCTTGGATCTTTTTCAGAAAAAGCCAAAGATGTCATAACAGCACTATGTACGCCACCGTATATACCGTTACCACTGTGAGATACCTGTGAATCTATAAACGCTAACTTTGCGGCATTATATGGATCGCCTGGTTGCAATAAACCATGAACCATGCATCTCATCTGTGCTCCTATCCATTCTTGAAATGGATTATTAAAAAATCCTGACTCGGGTGGGAATATTCCTCTTTTAATATTTTCAAGAGCTATCAACTCAGCACTCCATCCAAATGGTATGTAGGATATCCAATTTTTTGCTAAATCCTTTGAAGAGATCTCTTCCCCCTTCTCTTCGTAAGTTTTGAGAAAAATTAATTCATAGGTTACATCGTCGTTAATCGTTGAAACTTCACCTATGTAAGTACCCAATTGTTCAGAATATGTTTCTTCCAACTCATCATGGGTGTATCCTTCAAGTTTGGTTCCCATAGATCCACCTGCAAGTTGGCCTAACCAACCACCATAAATCTTGTCTTTTAGATTATCAATATTATTACACTTTAGCCTAGGAAAAGAGTTAGAGATATCTTTCCATTCCAAAGGTCTATCAAACTTTTCGTATGCGTTATTGTACATTGAATCGGCTTTGGAAAGAGAAAAGAAAATTTCTGAGGTTATAGCCTTTAATTTAGAGTAATCTTTATTTTCTAATGCTTCGAAGCCTTTATCCAGCAGCAACTCCGCTTGGTTTACGTTTTTTCCCATATTTTCTAAAGATTGGACTGCACCAACGATGAGAGATTCTGGGGCGTTAGAACCTGGAACTTTACTATCCCAAAGGGTTACTAATATCTCTTTTGAGAAAACATTCATTTTTTCTACGTCTTCCCATTTTTCGATGTGATCTTTTTTTGGTTTTGCGTTTCTTCTTCTATTAAATTCGTTTTCCCATGCCTTCATAATTTTTCTCCTTTCTTGAAACAAGAGGAGCTCTAATGATATAATTATTTTATCACATTAGTTGCTTAGGAGGATGATTAAAAAAATTATGAATGAATTTCTGATTTTAGGGCATAGGGGGTACAGGGCAAAATTTGTCGAAAATACGATCGAAGCTTTTAAAAAAGCCAGAGAATATGGTGCCGATGGTATTGAATATGATTCGAGATTAACTAAAGATGGAACGTTGGTTGTTCTTCATGACGATAATATTAACAACAGAAAGTTGAAGAAATTAACTTACGAGGAGTTAAAACAAATACATTTTAAAAATGGAGAGACCATTCCAATGGTCGAAGAAGTTATCTCTAATTTAGATGAGCAAGCTATTCTTAATTTAGAAATCAAAGAAGTTGAGGCGGCTGTTCCTTCCTACGTAATAACTAAAAGAATGAATGCAATTGATCGAACCCTATTTTCTTCTTTCAAAATTGACGCTTTGAGAAAGGTCAGAAGTTTGGATAAAAGTGCAAAAGTTGGATTACTGATTGAATATGATCCTTTAAAATACGTAGATGAATTGAATAAAGAGATCGATCTTTATTCTTTGAATCTTTGGATAGATGCTTTAAAAGATAATATAGAAATTTCTAAAGAGTTCTTGCATAAATGGAAAGAAAAAGGTTTGAAGATATTTTTATGGACGGTGAACGATCCCAAGGATTTACACACATTCAAAGGTTTATACGACGGTATAATTACCGACGAGGTTGAAAAAATAGTTGAAGTAAGAAGACAAATCGCAAAAGAGAAACTTTAGAGATGAATCTTTCGGGGAATGGGTACGTTGTATAGCTCTTCTGCTGGTTTTTCATTGTAAAAAGGACGTGTACACCATGGACATCCCGAGGTTTTTTTAGTTTCTTCCATATCTACTTTCACTTCTGGCAATTTTTGAAGGTTACCTTTCGAATCAAAGAGAAAATCAGCTTTTTCCACCTCGTATTTTAGGATGATTTCTCTGGCGATCTGGATTTTTCTGTACCTAGATAAAGAAGGAGGTAAAAGATTTTCAAATTTTGTACCCTTTATGGGGGTAAAAGAAAACAGACTTACCAATATCTTAAACTTTTTCATTTTTAATAAAAACTCTATAATATTTTCGTCAGTTTCTCCTAATCCCACGATTATGTGTGTTGTAATTCTATTAGGGAAATCATTTGAAGCATTTATGAGCATTTTTTCGTAGAATTCGTATTTACTGCCCCTGATTTTTGAAAAAAGGTCCTTGTTTGCTACATCTATGGCTATTCCAACTCTATCAACGTTGTACTTTTTAAACAAGGATCTAACTTCTTCAATATCTCTTGGCCTTATAGAAACAGAGATAGGTATTTCTGTTTCTTTCAAGAAAGATAATAATTCGTTTAATTCAGTCCAATAATCTAAAGAAGAAACCACTTGTATACAAATACGTTTAAATTTGGTGGGGATGAAAATATTTTTAAAGGTTTCTAGAGATATTTCGGGCCATTTGATTCTTGATAATAGATCTGCTTTACTTTGAGCATCCCTGGCTTGTGCACAATAAGAACAGTTGAAAAGACACTTTTCCCCGATCATGAGGTAAGCTGTGTAGTTTGGAAAGTCAATTTTTCCTTTTTTTAAGCCGAGTTCTACAGCTGTTGCATACGATAAACGCAAATTGAGTATTCCTCCATTCATTCTTTACTTAGATATATTTGTTATTCTTCTGTGTTTTCGATGTATACGAAGTCATATCCTTCATATTCAAAAACATGAATAGTCGCTTCCTTTGTTGTTGTCGAAATGGATTGTTTAATCTCATAATCATTAAAAAACTCTTGAGGCGTTAACGCAAAGATTTCTTCCATTTTGTTCATTAATTCGAAGGCTTCTGTGATTTCTTTTTCCTTCAAATTTCTGTATTCAAGAATCCGATAGGTATATTCATATGAAAGCACGGAAAAGAACAACGTTGGAATCATAATAACAAAAGTCAAGATAACTTTCAAATTAGAACTGTCCCAGTAGTATAACGATTAAGATTATCAAAAGTATCCCTATTACTGAAAAACCGCTTATTATAAGTATATCCAAGGAACCTATTTTTTTATCGGGAGGCATGCTTTTATCTTTTTTCATTTGGTTGTATAAATCACCGATAATTTTTGTTTCATTTTCCATTTCATTTTTTTCTTGAGATTTTCTTAAAATTTGAAGTCTATTTTGGTCTACTGAAACCTTTAACTCTCTATGAACTACCGCTTTACCCAAAGCCCCATTCCCTAGATCTACTTTTAAAAATATATAGTCGCTTGAAGGAATCAATTCTTTAGATATAATTTTCCCCTCGACGACTTCTCCCATTTTTTTCTCGCCTTCATTCTTCTCTTCAATTGGTAAAACTATTATAGGTTCACCTATATCCAATTTAGAAACAGAATAACCCTCCACGGGGTCTATTATTGGATAGATTTCGGTTGCATTTTTAACATCTTCTCTGTTTAAATATTCTTTTAAACCTTCTTCTCCTTTTTCTTTTACGGCTGTTATCCAGGTTAGATCTTTATAATCAAATTTCTGAGCTACCAATTTGATCTTTGTATCTCCAGACCATTCACTTAAAATATCACTCAAAATTGATTTTAAAACATAAACGTCTTCATCTTCTATGGCCATGAAGATTTTTGTCCCCGTGACCTCAGATTTCATTTTTTTTAGGGTACTGTAAAAGTAGGCTTTGAACTGAGAGATAAGGTTATTATTTTTTTCTTTAGATAATTGATAATACAGCATATCAATGTCTGATTTAAAATCAAGATAATCTTTTGTAATATCAGGAAGATCTAGTTCCCTAAGTTGAGCCCTGCTCAACAAGAGAACATTAAAATAAGGGGTTTGAGCCTTTTTACCAAACATATATCCCACATATGTTTCACCGGTTAAATTTGAAGTTGCTAAAAATTTTAATGCATAAAAGTCCATTTTTCATCCCCTTTTATTTAACATGCGTTTTTCTTAAAAATTTTTTTGCTTACTTGATTATTCCTTCCCCGCTGTTTATTTCTTGCACATCATAATCATTTAAATCTACCTCGTTGTCTATGACACAATTTTTCCCTATTGTCATCTTGTTTTTTAGCTTCGAGTTGAAGCCTATTACAGTTATATCTGAATTATAGATCTTTTTATCGATTTTAGATTCCGCGAATTTACCTTTTCCTATCTCAACCGACTCACCGATAATAGTATTTTCAGCAACAATCGTTTTTTCTATATACGAATTTTTCCCGATAAATACATTATTCATTATAATGGAATCTTTTACATAAGTTCCTTCTGAAACGGTTACTCCTTGGAAAATCACTGAATTTTCAACCGTTCCATATATTTCTGATCCTTCACTAACAAAACTTTTTAACACGCTGGCTCCTTTTGCAATGAAAGCAGGGGGTAACTCTTCCGATTGAGTGTATATCTTCCAATTTTCATCGTGAAGGTCCAACGGAGGCAAGGGAGAAATTATCTCAAGATTACAGTCAAGATAAGATTCTATCGTTCCAACGTCTCTCCAATAACCTTCAAAATTGAAAGCATACAGTTGAGAATTTTCTTCCAGTGCTTTGGGAATTATATTTTTTCCAAAATCATGTTCAGAAGTATTATCTTTGGCATCCCTTATGAGAGCGTCTTTTAGAAAGTTCCATTTAAATACATATATTCCCAAAGATGCCAAGGTTCCTCCTGGTTCTTTGGGCTTTTCTTGGAATTCGATTATCCTATTGAAAGGGTCAGTTACCATTATACCAAATCTATGTGCCTCACTTACCGGTACTTCCATACACGCTATAGTACCATCGGCATCTTTTTCTATATGATAATCTATTATATCGTTATAATCCATTTTATATACATGATCCCCTGACAATAGTAACACAAAATCAGGTTTATACCTTTCTATGAATTCTATGTTTTGATAAACCGCATCGGCTGTTCCTTGGTACCACGAAGTTCCTGACCTACTTAAATAGGGAGGCAAAATATGTAAACCTCCACCTTTTATATCTAAGTCCCACGGTTTACCTATACCTAAATGTTCTACCAACCTATGTGGCATGTATTGAGTAACAACACCTACGGTGTTTATATTGGAATTAACGCAATTACTTAAAGTGAAATCGATCATGCGATATTTCCCACCGAAGGGTACGGCAGGCTTTGCTAAATTGTTTGTAATTACCCCAAGTCTTGTTCCTTGACCTCCAGCTAAAATAATAGCTAAAACACGCATTTCAATGCCTCCTTCTATAGAACGGCCCCTTTTTCTATAACATTGATCTCGTTTCCTATGCCTTCCAACTTTTTCCCGGATCTTATCCTTACGTTTTTATCAATTATGGTCTTTCTAATTACGCTTCCTTCCTCTAAATAACTTCCTTGTAATACTATACAATCTTCTATTACAGAGCCTGCTCCAATGTACACATTCCTAGAAAGCACGGAATTTCTAACAACTCCATTTATTATACAACCATCGGATACAAATGAATTGGAAACCTCGGCGTTTACGTTTATCTTCGGTGGGGCTGAATCTTTAAGCTTAGTGTATATTTTTCTTTCCGGTGAATAAAATAATTCATTTCTAACCTCTTCTTTTAATATATCCATATTAGTATTATAATAATCTTCTACAGATTTTTTAATATTTTTCCAATAACCATCAAACTCGTAAGAAAAAACTCTCATTCTGGATAAATTGGGTATGATTATATCCTTTAAAAGATCGAATTTTCCGTTTGGTACGTTGGCATATAGGATTTCCATCAAAAATGCTTTGTTTATAAAATAAACGCCCAAAAAAATCTTATTAGAGCGATATTCGGAGTCTTTTTCATAGATTTGTGTGATTCTGTTATTTTCATCTGTAATGACTTGTCCGTATTGACTAAAATTTATTCTATCTTCTACAGTTTTTGTTAGCAAAGTAACATCTGCACCATTTTTTACATGGTATTTGAAAAGGGGTCTAAAATCCATATTGTATATATGATCTCCAGAACCGATTAAAACAAAATCTTCGTATGATCTTCTCAAAAAAGTTAAATTCTGGAATATTGCATCCGCTGTTCCTTCATAGTACATTTTACGGCTTTGAGGGCTTATAAATGGTTGAAGTATAAATAATCCCCCTCTTTTTCTATCCAAGTTCCATTCTTTACCGCTTCCCAAATGGTCCATTAAAGATCTGGGATTGTATTGTGTAAATACACCTACGTTTATGATGCCAGAATTCACCATGTTGCTTAAAGTAAAATCTATGGCTCTGTATTTACCAAAAACAGGAACGGCTGCGCTAGTCCTTTTTAACGTTAGTTTATCTAAATTGTCTTTAGTTGACCCTGAAAGTATAAGACCTGCAACCCTCATGAATTTCACCTCTTCAAAAATTACAATTCGTTTTCAAAACCACATAGATATTCAAAAATCTCATTTTCTTCAAAGAAAATTCCCCACTCTTGTTCAGCACTTTGGATCGAATCTGAAGCATGTACAATATTTTTTCTGACACTTATCCCAAATTCCCCACGAATACTTCCTGCTTGAGCTTTTAGAGGATCTGTTTCACCGTTTATGCTTCTAACAGCTTCAATAACCCTTGGGCCTTCTAAAATCATAACGACCACAGGTCCAGATAATATGAATTCTATCAAAGGTTGATAAAAATCCTTACCTTGGTGTACTTTGTAGAGCTCTTCAGCTTGTTCTTTTTTCATCTTGATCATTTTCATGGCGACAACTTTTAGTCCTTTTTGCTCATATCTTTTGATTATTTCACCAATAAGTCCTCTTTTAACTGCATTAGGTTTTATCATCACAAATGCTTTTTCTGCCAAATTAAGCTCCCCCTTCTATTCCTCTTTTAAAGATTCTATAATATTGAAGCTAGCTGCTCGTCTTGAAGCGATATAACTGAAAAAAATAGATACAAAACAGTTCATTAAAAAGGCTATCAAAAAAGAACCAGCGGTTATCTTAATGGGTAAATATTCCACATAAAAGAGTCCTTCGGGTAATGGTATCTTTAAAATAATTAGAAACCAGCATGTTAAAATGCCCGCGATAACTCCAAGTACAAATCCTACTAGAGATATTAAAAAAGTTTCTAAGATAAAAATAGTAGATACTTGTCCTCTTTGAAAACCAAGAGCCCTTAAAATAGCTATCTCTTTCTTTCTATTAAAGACAGAGAAAGAAACAGAGTTTGATATACTGAATCCAGAAATCAGCAGAATGAAAAAAGTTATCGTAAAAGCTATCAAGCTATCAAACTGAACAGCCTTAGCCAAAGTTTCGTTGGACTCTTCCCAAGTGAGGGCAGAGTAACGAGAAAGATATTTTTCTTTAAATTGTTGAGCCTTATTTGGATTTTTTAAAAAAATACCAGTATACTCTTTTGAATTCGAATTTTGAGACAATATGAAGGTTGAATCGTACGAATATACCCCAGAATCGAATATTCCTGTAACAATACTTTCTTGGAAAATTGGCAATAGGCCTTTTGTTCTCACAGTTATTATGGTATCACCAATTTCAACATTGAGATTATTCGCTAATTTATTTCCTAATATAAGACCTTCGGTACCGCTTTCCTCATTTACAAATTCTTCATAGATTGATAGATCATCCAATTCTATAAGTTGAGAGAAGGCAATTTTAGATTGGTTTATAACTGCAACAGGGATGATGTTAAAATTTACAATTTTGTCTATTTCTGATGAGTTTTGAGCATAATTTCCTCTAACAACGAGATGAGGATAAAAATTAGTTATTGAATCTATTAATAAGCTATCGAAACCATTTATTATTGAGGTAACTACTATGATACCCCATACTCCTATTATCATAGCGATGAGAGAGAATTTAAAGTTTTTTTTCGACCTTGTGAAAAAAGAAATAGTCAGAAGGAAAACCGAATTATTTCTTTTACCACCTTTCATTAAGAACCACCACTGCGTCGTAACCTGTTGGATCAATCAAGTTTTCTGAAATAAAATCTATCAATTGAAAATATTTGTACTTATCTTCTATTTCGATGAAATTTGTTCCGAATGTTTCTTTCAAATCTGCTTTTATTTTTTCCTTAGTTTCTTTTTCAACGTTCCTAAAAAAAACATATGAATACTGGTCACTTAAACCATCAAAGGTTTCATCCAAAACCTTAATCTGATATCCCGGTTTTTTCCATACGTCAAAAACATAGGTATAAAAATTATACAACTTGCTGGAAAAATTTTTGGTGATGAGTATTTTTGATTTATCGTTGCTTTGGTCAGAATATGCTTCAAAGGTTTTCAACTTGTATTGAATTTGGGATATTTTACTTTCATCAACAACTACATAACTATCTTTGATTAGATAGGGAAATGAGATAAATTCCATCTGGGCATTTTTCACTTGGTTATACAGGAAAAGTAGATCTTTAATTTCAAAAGAATTAACGGTGTCAGATAAACCTATATTTACTGCTTCAAGGAGTTTATTTATGCCAGCCGATTTGACTTCGTTCAATAAAGCTAATACAGCATTTTTTTGACGTTCCATCCTTCCTAAATCTCCTGCTGCATCTCGGTATCTCACATAATACAACAATTCTTCACCATTTAACTTATTATACCCTTTTTTAAAATCTATATGTAGATTTTGGTGATAATCTGAGTAACTCATATCCGATTCTATGTATATATCTATAGGAGCAAATAAATCACCAATACTTTTAAATATAGAATAATCAAAAATTATGTAATCTGAAATCTGAACACCGCTTAATTTTTCAACCTCTTCTTTGAGCCTGTCGATACCGTAAATTTCATAAACAGAGTTAATTCTTCTTTCAGTTTGATCAATGCTAATCAAAAGATCCCTTGGTATGGGTAGAAAAATGATCTTCCCTTTATCGATTCCCCCTAAGATTATCACATCTGTTCTGGTTGAACTTTCAATATTTTCATCTCTTCCTAGAACCAAAAAATAGTAAGGAAATTCTATGGAAGATTGATCTAATTGAATATTCTTACCTAAAGGTATTATAAAACTGAGTGTCAAAAAAATCAGAAAGATGAAAGATAAAATTCTTAAAATATGTATTTTCAAATAGTAATCACTCCACGATTTCTTTGATCCTCTCAAAAGCCTCTATATCGACGTATTTTCTTTCGATTGTTTGATTTGCTATATTGATTTGAAGTGGTTTAGTTAAAAGGAGTGGAACAGTTAACTTATCGTAATTGGTTATAGAGTACTTTGAAAAGCCATTAATGAGGGCATAAACCCCTTCTTCGTCCAAATTTGTGGACCTATCGTAATTTTTTACTATATCTATATATTCTTCCAAACTGAAAACTTGCCAAAATCTCATCTCACTATTTATCAAAGCATCAAAAACTCCATCGATACCTTTTAAGTTGCTGCCACCTAATTTGCTTATAAACTTGTTTGCAACATCATCGTTTATGTGAAAATAGTAATTAAAATTCGAGTTAAGTTCAAATAACTCCAAAAAATCATTTGTAACTTTATCTAAATTTTCAGAAGATAAAGTAATGTAAGACTCCGGAAAGGTAGTTCCATCCTCTACTTTGACTATCATTATCTTCCTGTTATCGTTAAGAACCCTTATAAAATATAACCCATTGTCATAAGATACCGTATAGGTTATCTTGTTGGATGTGGCTACAGGATTGTTGACGAACTGGTTGTATCTATAAAACATGAATCCTAAAAAAGCCACGATTATAGCGATAATTATTATCAAAATAAGCCATATTCTTCGGCCTCTTTTTCTTTTTCCTCCAATATACACATTTGCCACAAAACGCACCTCCAACCTGCGAATTCCTTAAATAATTTAGAAATTGAAAAACATCAACGAGAGATGCTCTAAATGAGCATCTCTCAAACATTTTATTTGTTGGCTAAAAAATCACTTAAAACTTCTTCCAAATCGGGTTTACCGATTTCTTGTAACTCGTAAGTTACCCTAACTGTAGGTTTTTTTATGTCCATAATCCTTGTTAGATCAATTGGTGTACCTATAACCACAACTTCGGCATCGGATTTATTTATGCTTTCTTCCAGTTCTTTTATCTGTTTTTTTCCATAACCCATCGCGGGAAGTATCTTATCAAGATGGGTGTATTTCTTGTAAGTATTTACTATTGAACCAACTGCATAAGGCCTTGGATCAATTATTTCAGAGGCTCCAAATTTTTTAGCAGCTATGAAACCAGCACCATAGGTCATTTCTCCGTGAGTTAAGGTGGGTCCATCTTCAATAACAAGGCATCTCTTCCCTCTTATAATAGAAGGATTTTTAACGAATAAAGGAGATGCGGCATCAATAACTGTAGCGTTTGGATTCCATTTTTCTATATTTGCTCTTACTTTTTCAATGCCTTCCAATGTTGCTGTTTCTTCTTTATTGATAACTAGAACATCTGCCATAATAAGATTCGTCATTCCAGGGAAATAGGATACCTCGTGACCGGCTCTGTGTGGATCGACTACAACAATAGATAAATCGGGTTTATAGAAAGAAAAATCGTTGTTTCCACCATCCCATAATATAACATCGGGATTTTCTTCTTCCGCCTGTCTCAATATCTCTTCATAATCAACACCTGCATAGATAACAGAGTTCCTATCTATATGAGGTTCATACTCCTCTCTTTCTTCAATTGTACATTCGTGTTTGTCTAGATCTTCGTAAGTGGCAAACCTTTGTACCTTTTGCTTTACCAGGTTTCCATATGGCATTGGGTGTCTGATTGAAACTACTTTCAAACCTTTATTTTTTAGAATATCCAAAACTCTCCTCGTTGTTTGACTTTTCCCTGAACCGGTTCTAACGGCACAAATCGAGATAATAGGTTTTTTGGATTTCAACATAGAATTATTCGGGCCCAGAAGTTTAAAATCTGCTCCACTCGCAAGCACTAAAGAAGCCTTTTCCATTACGTATGAAAACGGCAAATCGCTGTAGGATAAAACCACTTCGTCGATGTTGTTTTCTTTGATAAGATTGACTAGGTTAGCTTCTGATTCTATAGGTATCCCTTTAGGATAAAACTCTCCAGCGAGCTCTTTTGGATAAAGCCTTCCTTCGATATCAGGAATTTGGGTGGCTGTGAAACAAACAACTTCATAGTCAGGATTATTGCGATAATAAACGTTGAAATTATGAAAATCTCTACCTGCTGCTCCCATTATCAAAACTTTTTTCCTCAAGTGTATCTCCTCCTTATAAGTGGCATACTAGCGCACCTAGGGCCTCCCCTCCCCCTAGATAATTCGCTGGATGGTATGGTTAAAACTTCTATCCCCGATTTTTCTAATTCTCTGTTGGTGATGTAATTTCGATCATAGGTGATAACCTTTCCAGGTTCTATTGCCAAACTGTTGGAGCCATCATTCCATTGCTCCCTGTGTGATGCTATTATATCAGCATTTCCGCATTTAATAATTTGAACATGATCTAAATTAAGATGTTTTTTTAATATATGTTCCAAGCTTTCTTCTTCCTCATAAAAATCGAATCCCTCTTTAGACTTTGTAATAATAAAAGTATCTATATCTTCTCTTAAATTTGCATGAACTAGAAATTTATCGTAATCAACCATTGTGAATATGGTATCTAAATGCATATAAGCCCTATTATCAGGTATTATAAATGCAATTATCTTCTCAAAGGTATCTTTATTTTCTTTGAGAAACTTCTTAGCGAGTATTTCGACGGCTTCTGGTGAAGTTCTTTGAGAAATACCGACTGCTAAAACTTTCTCGCTTAACACTAAGATATCTCCACCCTCTATTGGATAAGGATAATCTTTCTCGTAATACAATTGGGTGCCCTCAAATTTTTTGTTGTATTTTATGACATATTCCATAAGCATGACTTCTCTTCTTCTTGCGGAGGTTTTCATTCTGTTCACGCAGGCACCTTTTCCCAAAATCGCCACAGGATCCCTTTGAAAATATAGGTTTGGCATGGGAGGAAGGAAAAAAGGTAATTCTATATCCGCTCTTCTAACCCTCAAGGAGAAGATGTTTCTGTTAATTTCTAGTTGATCGGAGCGTATACCAGATATTATAGTGTCCACCATCTCTTTGGTATCTAGGGAAAACAAATAATCTTTTAAAAGATCATAAATGAAGCTATTGTATATTTCTGAGAATTGTAAAAACTCTTCAACAAATTTTTCTTTTAAATCCAAATCATTGAGAGTTTCTGTCAACAATTCAGTAAGATATAAAACTTCTACACCATTGTCTCTCAAAACATTTGCAAAGTAATCATGTTCTTCTTGAGCTTTATACAAAAAAGGAATATCGTCAAATAACAGATCAGAAAGATAATGAGGAGATAAATTTTCTAACTCTTTTCCCGGTCTGTGTAGAAGGATTTTTTCTAATTTTCCGATTTCTGAATACACCGATAAATTCATAACTTTTAAGCACCAACCTTTTGCTTTCTAATATTATACAACAAAAAATCTTCTAAAAAATCTCATAGCTTTGTAAAAGTGTCGGAGCGTTCAAAGTATCAAGCACTTTTTCTAAGAGTATACCTTCCCTTTGAGGATATTTATAACCATAACTAGCTTTTAAACAGGTAGCCACGAATTGAGTAGCCCTGTCTATTGCCATCGGTACACTGTCTCCGTTTAAAAGACTACCAACGATAACACTTGCAAACGAGTCCCCTGTACCAGGATATAAAGCTCTTATGTAATTATTGGTGATTTTCCAAAACCTATTATTTGTCCTTTCATAAGCTAATACCCCTATTTTCGATTTAGATTCATCAGGAACACTTGTTATAATAACGACTTCTGGGCCCATGTCTGACAAACGTTTTAACCAGCTTTTCAACATTTCTTCACTAATATTTTGATCGTACTTCTCATCCAAAAGAAAACAGGCTTCTGTAAAATTTGGGGTTATCACATGAGATTTGGAAATTAATTTTTTCATCTCTTTGACCATGCCTTCTGTAATGGTAGCATAAAGTTTCCCATCATCCCCCATTACTGGATCAACGACTACAAGTGTTTCATTTTTCTGTGAAAAATATTGTATAAATTCCATTACAATATCAATTTGTTTTTCTGAACCTAAAAAACCACTATAAATTGCATCAAAACTTAGGTCTAATTTTTTCCAATGTGCCATGATGTCTTTCATATTGTCTGTTAGATCGATAAAAGTATAATCCTTAAATCCTCCGGTATGCGTTGATAGTATTGCGGTGGGAATTGGACAGACTTGAATCTTCATAGAAGACAATATAGGAATTACAACGGTTAAAGAAGCTTTTCCAAACCCAGAAAGGTCATGAATTGCCGCAACTCTTTTGATGGGTTTCTCTTTCAAATACATCATTCCTTTCCCCTAAGATAAGATGATAAACTCCTTAGCTATTTCTGCACCAAGCTTGGCGTTGTTGTAGACTAATTCGATATTTGCTTTTAAACTTTCCCCTTTTGTTAATTCGTTTATTTTTGAAAGTAGAAAGGGGGTTAATTCTTTACCCTTTATTTTTTGTTTTTTAGCCTCTTCTATTGCGTTGTCTATTGTTTTATTTATTTCTTTAAAATCCATTGAGTAATCTTTTGGAATAGGATTTGCAATAAAGATACCTCCTTGTAAACCCAAGTCCCACTTTGCCTTCATTACATGTGCAATTTCTTTTGGGGTTTCTACTCTATAAGGTACATTTATCCCACTTTCCCTCGAAAAAAAGCATGGAAGTTCGTCCGTTTGATAGCCGATCACTGGAACACCGAAAGTTTCGAGATATTCTTTGGTTAATTGAAGATCTAATATAGCTTTAGGTCCAGCAGATATCACCGCAACGTTGGTTTTCGCAAGTTCTTGGAGATCTGCAGAAATATCGAACGTTTCTTGAGCGTTTCTATGTACACCGCCTATTCCTCCTGTTACAAAAACCTTTATTCCAGCAAGTTCAGCTATTATCATGGTTGCTGCAACCGTTGTAGCGGCGTTAAAACCTTTTGCAAGGATAATAGGGAGATCCATTCTACTTGCTTTCAATATGTTTTTAGAAATAGCCATAAACTCTATCTCTTCTTCTGATAATCCTACTTTCATTGTACCATCTATTATTGCGATAGTTGCTGGAACTGCTCCCCTTTCTCTTATTATTTCTTCTACATTTTTTGCCACTTCAACATTTTGTGGGTAAGGCATTCCATGTGAAATGATAGTTGATTCCAAGGCAACTATAGCTTTGTTTTCTTTCATAGCTTGGTAGATTTCTTCTTTTATTTCTAAATATGGGGTTGTATTCATATTGGTTTTCCTCCAAAAGTTGTTGTTATTTTATTGTTTTAGGAACTTAATTTAGCGCCCCTTCGCCCCGC
>NZ_AZRM01000003.1 GCF_002895605.1 Petrotoga miotherma DSM 10691 | reverse complement strand
CTTCGCCCCGCAGCCCACCCCATATAAGGATAAAGAAACATGGCTTCACCATCTAATTCTTGAAAATAATTTTATTTTTCATATAGATTATTGTGGGTAGATTTATGATAATAAAAAAAATATCGTTCAACTATTAAATAGATTATTAAAAATTATAATCTTTTAATAATTGAGATAATTCTTTTAAATCTGGTTGCAAAATTAGCGGAGCTCCTACGGCTTTTTCAGCATTTTTTATATCTTTTAGTCCATTACCAGTTACAACAACCGCAACACTTTCAGTAGGTTTAATTATACCTTTTTCAACAGCTTTTTTTATACCGGCTAACCCAGCCACTCCTGCCGGCTCACCAAAAATGCCGGTATTCTTTCCTAAGATTTTTATCATATTTAATATTTCATCATCTGTAACGTTAATCATATCACCATCGGAATCTTTAACAGCCTTGATAGATTTTATATAATTTCGAGGTTTTCCAACAGCAATACTATCAGCAATGGTATTTTCTGGAACCGGAACAAGATCTTTATCGCTTTTAAATGCCTGAGTAATTGGTGCACAACCTTCAGATTGCACTCCTAATAACCTCGGTAGTTTATCGATGAATCCTATTTGTTTTAAATCATACATGCCTTTCCAAGCACCTGCTATTGTACACCCATCACCCACAGAGTAAACTAACCAATCAACCATTTGCCAGTTTAATTGTTCAGCGATTTCAATTGAAGAAGTTTTTTTACCTTCAACTAAGTAGGGGTTAATCGCAGCGTTTCTGTTATACCATCCCCACTTATCAATAGCTTCTTGTGAGAGATAAAAAGTTTCTTCATAAGATCCCTTTACTGATAAAACTAAAGCTCCAAAAACCAACAACTGAGTGACCTTTCCGATCGGGGCTCGCGAGGGAACAAAAATAACAGCCTTCATTTCATTTCCCATAGACGCTATGTTCCCCGCCAACGAAGAGGCAGCGTTCCCAGTGGAAGCACAGGCGACGATGCTCATGCCTGCCTCTTGTGCTTTTACAACGGCTATAGCAGACGCTCTATCTTTCAATGAACCTGTTGGATTTAAACCATCATCTTTTATGTAAAGAGTTTCTATACCTAGTAGCTTTGCCATAATATTACTTTTATATAGAGGCGTTCCTCCCACCCTCAAGGGTGGCTTAGGGGTGTTAGGATCTATTGGTAAGAGTGGTGAATATCTCCATATAGATGGATCAGGATTTGCTTTTAAATCTTGCTTATTCCAATCTTTTTTTATCTTTTCGTAATCGTATTCAACATCTAAAATACCTTTTTCTCCACATTTTGGGCAAAGATATTGTGTAGGTGAAGCTTCGTATTTTTCCCCACAAGAAATACAAACCAAATCTTTTACATATTTCAGTTTTCTCCCCTCCAATTTAGCCTAATAATCCCGTTTTTTTGTTAAATTCAATTATTAATTGATCGATTTTGTCTGCAATTTCAAAGGCGTTACCCCAATATTCTTCATCGTTGTACCATTGCTCGTTTAATTCATCTAGTTCTTTACCCTGCTGTTCTATCCAAGTATAGTATTTTAAATTGTGTATTCTTTTTTTATCATAATAACTCAGTTCCTGAATAAAGTCTGTTTTTACCCCCATTAGATGCTTCTGAAAATCTACAGCAGCCTGTTGTTCAGAATATTTACCTTTTTGTTCTTGTAACTCTTTAAGCCTAGAATCATATAATTCCATTGAATCAGTGAATACTGTCATCACAACATCTTTATCTGTTAATTCGTAGTATTTGGCAAATTTTATAGCGGAGAGAACATTCGCAATAGAAGAGATTCCTAGTAAAGATAAATTATTTACTACCGATGAAGAGACTCCCTGTTTTCTTAAAAAGTCTTTCCCTTCAGGTTCGTTGAAAAGCCTTATTAAATTCATAGCATCATTGTCATCTATCGCCATGACCATATCGGTATTTTTAACGTTATGAATCCAAGGCACATGTTTATCTCCTATGCCCTCAATTCGATGGGCACCAAATCCGTTGTATAATAAAGTGGGACACTGCAGTGCCTCTGAGACAGCTAATTTACTATTTGGGTACTTAGATTTTAAATATTCTCCTGAACCCAACGTTCCAGACGATCCTGAAGTGAGTACGGTTCCTGCCAATCTGTCTTTTTCCCCCAGGATTTTTTGTAAGACTTCTTCCATAGCGGGACCTGTAACTACATAATGCCACAAACGATTGCCCATTTCATCGAACTGGTTGAAAATAACCACATTGTCGTGAGTAGACTTTAATTCATTACATTTATCGAATATCTCTTTTACGTTACTTTCACTTCCAGGTGTTCCAATTACTTCCCCTGCAACTTTTGATAACCATTCGAATCTTTCTCTACTCATACCTTCAGGCAATATAGCTATGGATTCACATCCCAAAAGCTGCGCGTCGTATGCACCTCCACGACAATAATTTCCGGTTGAAGGCCAAACGGCTTTTTGAGTAGTAGGATCAAATTGACCGGTTACAAGCCTTGGTACAAGGCACCCAAAGGTGGCACCAACCTTGTGGGAGCCGGTTGGGAACCATTTACCTACCAATGCCACGATTCGAGCTTTAACGCCTGTTAATTCAGATGGTAACTCAAAGTAATTTACATCGCCATATAAACCACCTTTTGGAACCGGTTCGTTTTTCCATGTAATTCTAAATAAGTTGTATGAATTAACATCCCATAAACCTATATTTTTTAACCTTTGTTTGATTTTTTCGGGAATTAAGCCGGGATCTCTCATTTGTGCAAAGGTTGGTATAATAATATTATTTTCTTTAGCCCTTTCTATCGCTTTTTCGAGCACATTTTTGTTAACAGTTAAATCTATCATCTTATTCCTCCTAGGTTTTTAAAATATTTTTTGGGAATGGGCTTCCACAAGGAACCACACCGGTTTTGCCTTGATACCCTTTTAAAATCAATATCTTTTTTCTTCGTTAAGTTATTATTATACACCTTTTTGACCTAATAATAAAAACTTGATTTTTAGTGATAATCCCACTTAATCTTTCTTAATTGTCTATAAATAACAAAAAACGGTAATAATCATAAATAATCAAATTCACTCAGATGAAGCAATTCGTAAACTTAAGTCTTGTACTCATTCGTTTCTTTTTTTGGTTCTGGCATAATGAGGTTTAAAATAAAAGCGGTTAAAAATCCAACAGTAATGTTAGAAGAAAAGATAACAGCCATCCATTCCGGTAATTGGTTTACTATATCGGGCTTAAAAGTGACCCCTAATCCCAAAGCTAAAGAAAGTGCTAAGATAAACATTTTTCTATCGTCTATTCCGCCTTTTACCGCAATTTTCATACCCGCCATAGCAACCATACCAAAAAGAGCTATAGTTGCTCCTCCTAAGACAGGTGCAGGCATAACGCTCACTAGAGCACCTATTTTTGGAAAGATACCGAGTAATATCAAAATAATTGCCACACCATACCCGACGACTCGGCTTGCGATCTTGCTTAGTTGGATAACTCCAGTATTTTGACTAAAGCTTGTATTAGGAAGAGTGTTGAAAACAGCTGCTAAAGCACTGCCTACACCATCCCACAAAACTCCTCTTTTTAATCTTTCTTCATGTACTTCACCTTCGATTGGTTCACCACTTACTTCAGCAATAGCTGTTTGATCACCAATTGTTTCAATTGTTGTAATAATATATGCTAAAATCCAAGGAATAATAAGTTTCCAATTAAATGATAACCCATATTTAAAAGGAACCGGAACGGTTATCCATCCGGCTTCTACAATAGGGGTAAAATCTACCATACCCAACGGTATTGCAACGAGATATCCTGCCATTAAACCAATTGCTACGGCTGCTGCTTTTATGATACCTTTTCCGTATACATTTGCAATTATGATAATTATTAATACAAACAAAGCAATGGATAAATTTTGAATATTCCCAAAATCGCTTGCTCCTGCACCTCCTCCGATATCCGTTATGGCGGCTTCTATCAAGCCAAAGCCTATTAACATAACAACGGTACCAGACACCAGTGGAGGAAAAATCTTTCGGGTTTGAGCTAAAAACCTACTCAAAATCATCTCAACAGGCGAAGTAACAAGAGCCATCCCTAGAACTAAAGGTAACCCTCCAACATTTGCTGCGACAATCGCCATCGGAACAAAAGTAAAACTCGTTCCTTCAACTACCAATAGCCCACTTCCTAAAGGCCCAATTCGTTTTACTTGGATGAAAGTAGTTACCCCTGAGATAATTAATGCCATGCTTACAAAATATCCTGTCTCTAATGGATCTAGACCCGCTGCACCTGCAATTATCAATGGTGGAGTCACAATACTGACAAACATTGCTAACATGTGCTGAATACTCAGAACAACCGTCTCATAAAACGGAGGTCTATCTTCAAGTTTGTATAAAACTTCTGTTTCCCTTTCTTCTTCCACGGTCTTTGTTGCGCTATCTCCCATTAATAATCACCCCTCGTATAACATGTATGGATATGATTTTTAATTAAACTTTAACTTTTATTATACTTTAATTTTGCTTTATTCGCAAGTAAAGTTTTTTATAGTTTAACGGGTTTAATCGTTTTTATTTACTGTTATTTTTTTGTAATTCCCCATAATCTGATATATTTAACTTAACGTATAAATTATGATATAATCTCAATATAGATTGAGAAGTAATTGTACAGTTTTTAAAAAAGGTTGAGTTGTTCAACTTTTTAAGGTGTATATTGTTTAATTTTGATCAAAAAGGAGGACATTTACAATGTTTAACTTTTTTAAAAGAAATAAGTCAGACATTTCTAAAACCACGGATAAACAAGTTTTTTACGATGAAAAAAATGCATTAGTCATATATTTCAAATGTTCAAAATGTGGAGAGAAATTTAGGAGTTATCTTAGGAAAGGCTACGATTTTATTACGGATTACGATACAGGAGAGTACAAAATAAATAAAGAATATATCGGTTCAAATTGTTTTAACAGAATACACCTTTCTGCCACATTTGATAGGAATTATAAATTAAAAGAATACACTTTAGAAAACGGGGAAGTTATTAATAAAGAAGAATGGGAGGAAAAAAGCTAATGCCTAGAACAAAAGGTGAAAAAGATACTAACGTAAATTTATTTGAATATCGACCCGTCAGACCATTCATACAGATACCAGAAAAGGTACTTATGTATATTTTGCAACTAACCCCGTCGTCTTTTGCAAAGGTATATTTATACTTGTACAACATGAGCTACGGACTTGGGTACGATCATACAGTTACCCATACCAGTGTGCGCGAAATAGCTTCAAATTTGAATATTAGTATTGGAAGAACGCAAAATGCAATTACTTATTTTAAAAAAATTAAAGCAATAGAAAAAATAGAATCAAGAGCGGTAATTGGAACAAAATACAAAGTAAACGTACCTGAATATTCTTCTTCTTTTAACAACTGGTACTTCACTGCCCCCAATAAAGTTAGATACATAATGATGAAAGAGAAATTGCTTACTTCGGAGAAGTTGGTTACTTCCAAAATCAAACGCTATAAATCTGTTAAAAAATCTTTGGAATTGGGTCTATTCGATAAATCTGAAGAGTAGGTAATTAAAATGTATGACAAATTGTTGAGTTTAATCCTCTCTCAAAATAATTCCTTTTTATTGGATTACGCAAAGAAGAATAATATTAATAAAATGGTAGGTACAGTTCTTTATTCAAAGGATAACATAGTTATAATAGGTGTTAAAAATTTTCTTTTCCTACTAGAAAATCAAAGCACTCAACATTTTAAAACAGGTACTAGAGTAAATTTAAATTTTTTAAAATCACAAGAAAAAACAAATAATATAGATGGTCCAATTAAGATGAAATATTTGGGTGAGTCATCAAAAGATGGCTTTAAATTAAGTATGAAATTCCCAAACTTTAAAGATATCGATGCTATTATTCTTAAATCTCCTAACATCACAGAATCACAAAATATGAAAGCATCAATATGGCTCTCGGAATTTTCTCGAACCCTAAACGGACGATTGAAAAACTTAAAATTTGGTAATTTGGAAACCCGCGAGATAACTTCCTTTAAAAAACTAACTGAGAAGATAGTAGTTGCACTTCTAAAATCCTTTAAAGATAACTTAAACTCCGTTTTATCTCCCTCTCATTCTGCCAATAAAATCGTAGATATGATCAGAGCATATATTTCTAAAAGGGATAATCCGGATTTTTTCTCTAAGAACGAGATAAGGCTAATGAAAGAATTATTAACCTTGCAAGAGAAAGATAAGAATTTCTTGCTTAATAAAAATGAATCCCAAATTATCAAAAAAAATAATATAGTGGATAAAACATTAAGTTCTTACTTAACTATTAAAAATCTAAGCTTAGAAACAAAAACGCCACTGATGTTTTTTTCGATCTTTGGGATGCCCATATTTTTTACCATTGATAGAGAATATCAAAATAATTCAAAAAGTTATCAGAATAAGACAATGAACCAAAAGTTAAATTTAATCCTTTTGACCAATAACTTTGGGGTTGTAGATGCACATATACAGAGTTTTGAGAAGGAAATTTATATAAGTTTCGAATTGGAGAATAACTCTGAGTATTTTAAATTAAAAACGCAGTATTTCATAAAAAAATTGGAAAAGAAAGATTATCAGATAAAAAGAATTGATTTTGTATGATAAAAAAAATTTCGTTCAAGTATTATAACAAATATATCTACTAAAAAAAACCGGTGATTTCTTACTTCACCGGTTTTTTTAATGAACTATTTTAATTTAAATATACACTACTTTTTAATTGAATAAAAGGCATTCAATCCTCTATATTCCGCTGTTGATCCAAGTTCTTCTTCGATTCTTAACAATTGATTATATTTTGCTATCCTGTCGGTTCTCGAGAGTGAGCCAGTCTTAATAAAGCCTGCATTTACAGCTACTACCAAATCGGCAATGAAGGTATCTTCCGTTTCTCCAGAACGATGAGATACAACGGCAGTCATATTATTTTTGTAGGCTAATTCAATGGCATCGAGAGTCTCTGTTACACTCCCTATTTGATTCAATTTGATCAAAATAGAGTTTGTAGCTTTTAAATCTATACCTTTTTGCAATCTTTTAACATTAGTAACGTATAAGTCATCACCAACTATTTGTACCCTATCTCCCACCTTTGCAGTGAATTCAGAGTAACCTTCCCAGTCCTCTTGATCGAAAGGATCTTCTAATGATTTGATAGGATATTTATCAATTAATGATATATAATAATCTGCTAATTCAGAGGCACTCATTTCTTTTCCATCAACAGAGTATTTCTTTGTCTCTTCATTATAAAACTCGGAAGCAGCCGCATCCATAGCGATGAAGATTTGTTTACCAGGTTCGTAACCAGCGGCTTGTATGGCTCTAATAATATATTTTATAGCTTCTTCATTCGAACTTAAATTTGGAGCAAAACCACCTTCATCTCCAACAGAAGTTATGTGCCCTTCTTTTTTCAAAATATTTTTTAAATTATGGAAGACTTCGGCTCCTGCCCTCAAAGCGTCTTTAAATGAATTAAATCCAGCGGGCATAATCATGAACTCTTGAATATCTAAATTATTATCAGCGTGTTGTCCACCGTTTACTATATTCATCATTGGTACGGGTAAAACTTTGGCGTTCACTCCACCTAAATACTTATAAAGAGGGAGCCCTAAGGAGTTTGCTGCAGCTCTCGCCACCGCCATAGAAACAGCTAATATTGCATTAGCGCCAAGATTTTCTTTGTTTTCTGTTCCATCTAAGTCCAACATCACTCTATCTACGTTAACTTGATCAAAGGCGTTCAATCCAACGACTTCTTGCTCAATAATGTTGTTTACGTTGTTCACCGCTTTAGTAACACCTTTTCCCAGGTAATAATCTTTATTACCATCTCTCAATTCCAAAGCTTCAAATTTACCTGTTGAAGCACCTGAAGGAACAATAGCTGAGCCCGTTACACCTGTAGATAAAGTAACCTCTGCTTCAACGGTTGGATTTCCCCTTGAATCTAATACCTCTCTCGCTTTTACTGATACTATTTCATCATAAAACTTTTCCATCAAAGAACACCTCCAGAAATTTATCTTTTTATATTTTTGTTAAAATATCGAATATAATTCGGGCTTAAATGAGAATTTGTTAGTAGTTGACTTTAGTGCCTATATTCTCTCCTTCTACAGCTTTAAGCAAGTTCCCTTCTTTGAAAAAATTAATAATCAATATGGAAAGATTATTTTTTTCACATATTGAAAAAGCCTCTGTATCCATTACTTTTATTTGCTCTTTAATTGCTTGTTCATATGTTATGATATCATATTTTTTGGCATCTTCAAATAATTTTGGATCTTTATCGTATATTCCATCCACCTTGGTGGCTTTAACAAGTATATCTGCATTCATTTCTACCGCTCTCAATGCGGCAGCAGTATCCGTAGTGAACAAAGGGTTGGAAGTTCCGCCACCAAATAAGACAATATACCCAGCTTCAAAATACTGTTCAATAAAATCATATTTAAGTGGCATTACAGAAGGCAAATTAACAATCGGGGAAACTACTATACTTTTTATACCATTCTTTTCGAAAACATTTTTAAGATAGAGTGAATTTATGACAGTGCCCAACATCCCTAATTGATCTGCCATTTGAATTCGGAAATCTTTTAACTCTTTTCCCCTAAAAATGTTGCCAGCTCCTATGACGATCCCCAATTTAATATTTAAACTATGGATTTTCTGGATCTCGTTCACCAGATATGTTAACATTTTCTCAGAAAATCCTTTTCCCCCTTCACCACTCAAAGCTTCCCCACTTAATTTTAGTAATACTCTTTTGTACATAGGGCCTCCTTTTAAATACGAGAATGCAGTTTTATAGTTAAAAGAAAAAGTTTCTACTCTATAAATAAAGCAAAAAGGCGGAAAACTCCACCTTTTTATTATTCGCCAACTGCAAATCTAGCAAATTTATCTACCGTTATATTTTCTCCTACTTTAGCTATCGTAGAATTAATAATGTCTTTGATACTTTCCCCTTCACCAAAAACATATTCCTGTTCAAGAAGACAATTTTCGCTGTAGAATTTTTCCAATTTGTTTTCTACAATCTTTTCCTTAATATTTTCAGGCTTGCTGGAATCGTTTAGCTCTTCTAAGTAAATTTCTTTTTCTTTATCGACAACTTCTTGAGGTACATCTTCCCTTGAAATCCATTTTGGATTCATCGATGCAATTTGAAGAGAAATCTTCTTAGCTAAATCGTGGAAATCCTCAGTCCTAGCTACAAAATCGGTTTCACATCCTAATAATAAAAGAACACCGATTTTTTCATTATGATGAATATAAGAATAAACTATACCTTCGTTGGTGACTCTTCCAGCTTTCTTTGCAGCTTTTATAGCACCTTTCTTTCTTAAAATTTCAACGGCTTTATCTATATCCCCGTTAGCCTCTACTAAAGCATTTTTACAATCCAACATTCCCGCTCCCGTTGAAGTTCTAAGATTCTTTATCTTTTCAATTGATACATCCATTTAAAATACCTCCTAATACTTATTATTACTGATTTTAAAAAAATAAAACCTTATGTTAGCGCCACCTTCGCCCCACTCCCCACCCATAACGATCGATAAAACCACTGTATTTTAACACAATTAATTGAATATTAAAATAAGAAAATTATTGTTTTATTACTATTTTTTTAATAGTTTTTCTTGTAATTTTGATTCGACGAATTTAGAAACCCATTTACTAACATCTCCATTGTAAGATGCGATTTCTTTGATCATAGACGAAGAAATGTAAGAAAAATCAGTATCAGCCATGAGAAAGAAAATCTCTAACTCCCGAAAAAGCATATGATTAGCGTTTGCCATTTGCAGTTCATACTCATAATCACTGACCGCCCTTAAACCTCTTATTAAATTATAAATTTTTTTTTCTTTTAAATAATTTACCAACAAACCATCAAAAGATTCAACAATAACATTTGGTATACCCTCTAAATCCTTTTTTACCATTTCAATCCTTTCTTGTAGGGAAAAAAGATACTTTTTGTTGGGATTATTCACAACAACAACATAAAGTTTGTCAAACCTTTCACTCGCTCTTTTCACTATATTAACGTGTCCATAGGTTATTGGATCGAAACTCCCTGGATATGCTGCGTCCCTGATTCCCATTATTAAATTTCCCCCATTTCAATTAATATTGATTATACCAGAAGCTAAAACAACACCGCTTTCATCATAAATTGTTGCAAATTGACCAGGTGTAACGGCAAATATAGGTTCTTTAAAATTTACTTTTAAAGTATGATCATCGGTCTTTTTAACAACTGCGGGCTTTTCTTCACTTTTTTTGCGAACTCTACAAAAGCCTTCTATTTCTTTGAAATCTACAAAAAAGTTGACGTTTTGTACAATAAGTTCTTTAGAATACATTTCTTCAGTAGGTGCAACTATAAGAACATTCTTTTGAGGAAGTATTTTATATACATGTAATTTCACATTTGCGTTTTTATAGTAGCTTATCCCGGTACGTTGACCAATAGTGTAATTCATGTATCCAGTGTGAGTTCCTATTTCGTTTCCTTCTAAATCGTAAACTTTTCCTTCTTCAGGATTAACTCCATATTCTTTCAGAAATCTTCTATAATCGTTATCAGGAATAAAACACAATTCTTGACTGTCAGGTTTATTTGCTACGCTTAACCCTATTTTTTTTGCTATATCCCTGATTTCAACTTTATACATATTTCCCAATGGAAAGTGTAATTTGGGAAGAGTATTTCTGTCTATGTACGATAGAAAGTATGATTGATCTTTGTATTGGTCAACACCTTTTTTAATAACATAGGTAGAGTACTTTTCAGAATACTCTTTCATTAAATAGTGACCACTGGAAACAAAATCTGCACCGTAGCTATGAGCTATCTCTAAAGCTTTCCCAAACTTAAAAAACCTGTTGCATAACATGCAAGGATTAGGTGTTTTACCTTCTTTGTAGGTATTTATAAAATAATTGATTATTTTTTCTTTAAATTCCTTTTTTATATCAACGATCTGAAAATCATCGAGATCTAACTTATTTGCAATTTTTAAGGCATCTTGTGTATCTGAAGGACTACAACAAACTTTCTTTTTTTCAGGGATCATTGAAAAAACAATATCGCTCACCGTTTTGAAATGAAGCCCTATAACTTGATAATTTTGTTCTTTCAAAAGATAGGCAGCAACAGAGCTATCTACCCCACCACTCATAAGCATTAATACTTTTTTATTAAACATTTATTTTTTTTAATCTACCTCCTACATTTTCTGAGATCTTAATCTGTGCAATTTTTCTTCCGTAATCAATTATATCTTGCAAAGTCATTTTATTCAGCTCTAACATGATAGAATTATTAACCCTTTTCCATACAAATTCAACGGCACACTCTATTTCCAACGAACATTCTCCAACAATACAATCAAAAGATTGAAGGGGTTTATCTAAAACTTGAATAATTTCACTTAACCGTAAATCTTCTGGATTTTTAGCCAAAGCATATCCACCAAATTTACCTCTAACAGATTTTACAATTCCTGCATCACGTAATTCTATAAAGATTTTTTCAAGAAAATCTTTTGGTATGTTTTGCCTTTCAGACAATTCACTAATAGGTACTTTTTCTTTTCCTTCATCTTCGGTTAATACGGCTAATTCAAACAAAGCTCTTAAAGCATAACTGCTTTTGACAGTAAGCGACATTATTTATTCCTCCTTTTAAAATAAACGTTTCATCGTTGTTCAATAATAAATTAAAGCTTCATAGAAATACATCAAATAAACTTCTTAAACATTACACCTCTATACATCTGATTTTCTACCAACAACGTAAACAGTTAAATTCTGTAAACTATTATTAGCTAACCTTACATCATTTACATATATATCAATTTTATTTCCCAAAACTTTGGCTCCTGTATCTTGAACTTCAAAATACCCATTATTTGGAAGATCTGACAATTCAGGTATGTATACTATCGTTCCTAAAGGTAGGACATCGGGATCTGCTGCAATTGTTTTGTAGGGTGTTGGCTTTTCTCCAGACCTTGTTAACCTAAAAGTTGGAGAATAAACAAGTTTGTCATCCCATTCTGTATAGTAAGTTGCCTGGAATTCTCCAATCATATTGTAAAAAAGTTTCAAAGGGTCTCTTGGCTCTCCGTTCTTCCATAATTCAACTGTAACAATACTACCTGCTTGAGCAATTCCTAACGATGTATTCGAATCAACCCATTTACCTTCATCAACATACGGTGTTTTTAAATTCCCTATGACACTTATAATAGCATTTCCATGATCCACTTTTATATACCAATTGTTGTTCGATAATTTTCCAGTCTCAATTACTCTTCCAGGCAGGACAGGATAAACTTGTTCGGTTTGAACCAAAACTCCTATCCCGCTTGAAACTCCAGCAGCATTCCTTTCTCCAAACCTTACAACAACATTTTTATAATTGGCAGGTGAAGTTTTAGGAAAAGGCCATCTTATATACTCTTCAATATTATTCACCGGTATGATTAATTCTTGCCCTACTTTAATATTCGTGGATTGTAAATTATTGGCTTGCAAAATAATTTGAACACCATTGTTTCCTAATTTAAAGGCATTTGAAATGCTTATTAGAGTATCCCCCGACTTAACTTGATACCTAACTTCGTTTGAATTCTCAAATAAATAATTAGCCTCGGCTTCTCCTACAGAGCTATAAAGTTGATCGATCTTCATTTCAATATTTTGTATTTGACCAAGGTATTTCTCGTTTAATGAATTTGGTGGTTGAGTGATAACCTTTTGAAGCTCATATTTTATATTGTCTACTTCCTTATCTAAAGAAGCAACCATATTTTCTAAAGATTTTACGTTCAAAATATCTTCACTCTGGTTTTTATAATAAAATTTAGATACGGTCTCTTCCGTTTTATAATCTACTATGTTTTCCACATATTTTTCTAAATTAAGTTTGTCTACCTCTTGTTGAACGAGTTCTTTTATATTACCGTTTTCCAAAAAGTAAAACTCAGAGTTTTTAAAACTTTGTTCTAAACTATTAACCTTTTCCGTTAATGAATTCACACTATCTAAAAGGATCTTTTGATCATTTTTGGGAATATTGTTCACAACATTCTGTAATTCTGTAATCTGAATTTCCAATTGCGATACTCTTTGATCTAAATCAGTGTTTATAGTATTATTAACATTTTTTTGATTCATATTGTTAATTTGATCCTCTAAACTTTGCACCCTTTGATCTAAATCTAGTAGTTTATCAATCGATTCAGAACTCCGCCCTTCATATAAATAATTTTCCAAGGTTACTACCCTGCTATCAATATTGGTATACTGATCTTTTAAACTTTTTGTCATATCATAAGCATAACTGTTATTCTTTGAAATTTGATAAATTTCGTCAGATAAGGTATTAAGTTTTTCTTCCATTTGAGTTAAACGCTCATCCAATTTATCCAATTGATTTTGAATTAACTCTAAGTTCTCGCTTGGCAAAGTGGTTTCTTGAGAGGTTGGTTGAAAAACTGTACACCCAGATAGAAAAAATACCACACCTAACAAAAAAATCCAAAAAAATTTCCTCACTTTAATTCACCCCTTAGAAATTTTGCAGCCTTTAAATACGGATTTGCAGGATTATTATAATTTTTTAATAAATAATCAAACAACCTCGCCGCTTCTTTTCTATTATTCAATCTATAATTTATATAGCCTAGATAAAACAGCGAAAATATATAATCTTCTTCTGAAAATGTTTCGTAGTTCTTTTCAATTATCTTTCCACAATAGTAAAGTATTCCTAACTCTTTTTCTTCTTCATTTTGTTCCCGGTAGTACCAAGCAAATTTTACTAGAATTTTTACTACTTCGCTAGGCAGCCCCAAAATAGCATAAATATTGGCTGCTATCATAAGTTGAATTGCATAAAATTCATGAGATTTTGAAGAAGAATTATCTACTTCTGGAAGGGATAGTTTATTTATATTATTTAAAAACTGCTTAACTTCTTCGATGTTTTGAGAATTTAAATATTCATATATGTAATCTTTATCTTTTTCCTGAAAAGTAAAATAGCAATGAGGACAAGTAACTAAAGAATAGAGAGATACATTAATATCTCTGTATTCAGGTTTCAAATCTAAATCATAAGAACTTACTTTTATAGACGTTGAAGCTACTTTATCAAATGAAAATTCTTTTTGACATATTGGGCAAACTGCAAAATCTCTAATAAAATCTTTCATTCTACTTCATCAACACCTAGTAAAGCATCACAGTAGGATAACGGATCAAAGATTTGTAAATCGTCTTCTTTTTCCCCAAATCCTACTAGTTTTATTGGAATATTGAGTTCATGGTTTATAGCGAAAGCTATTCCCCCTTTGGCGGTTCCATCCAGTTTAGTCACGATTATACCCGTTATATCTATAGCTTCTTTAAAAGCCTTTGCTTGAGAAATACCATTTTGACCAGTAGTTCCATCAAGAACTAACAGTGTTTCATGAGGAGCTCCTGGAACTTCCCTTTCAACCACACGCCTTATTTTTTTCAATTCATCCATTAAATTGCTTTTTGTATGCAAACGTCCTGCAGTATCTATTAACACTACATCTTTACCTCTTGATTTTGCGTGCGTTATTGCATCGTACACCACAGCTGCGGCATCTGAACCTTTTTGGTGAGCTATTACAGTGGTATTTAACCTATTACCCCACTCTTTGAGCTGCTCAATTGCAGCAGCCCTAAATGTATCTGCGGCAGCTAAAACAACTTCTTTACCTTGGCTAGAATACATCTTTGCTAACTTAGCAGCAGTTGTAGTTTTACCGCTACCGTTTACTCCAACAATGAGTATTACATAGGGTTTATGCTGGAAATCATTAACTACTTCGTCTTTCTGTAAATTTTCCACTAAAATATCTCTCAATAATAAAAGGGGATCATTGTAAGAATTATCAGCTTTATATCTACTTTTTAACTCTTCCAAAATTTCATGGGAAACTTCAACACCCATATCAGACATTATTAAAATCTCTTCTAATTCTTCCAATACATCATTGTCGAGAACTTTACCTGAAAAAATAGTTTTGATATTTTTAAATATGGTATTTCTCGCTTTACTCAAACCATTTTTGAACTTTTCAAAAATTCCCATTAATATGCCTCCATTATATCAATCTAAGGTTAATTTAGATTATACAATATTTTATCTTGTTTTAATAATAATAGGTAATTTGCTGATTACAAAGAAGTATTGTATAGAAACAATCTCGTTAGTTATTAAATCCGTTCCATATAAAGTAAAATCTACTGGTATTTTTCCATATCTATCTTCCAAATTCAATATGGTAATGTATTCATCTTTATCTCCACTCCATTTGATCATTATTATACCCTCAGATAACTCTCGAATAGAAAATTGGTCACAGGTTGATTTAATCTCTTTGGTCATGTTAACAATCTTCTTAAAGAAGCTTAAAAATTCATAATCACCTTTGTCCCACTTAATCGGATCCTTTTCGAAAAGGTTAGGTAGTTTTTCCATCATTAATTCTTGTCCAGCATATATTAAAGAAGCTCCTGGCAAAAGATTATAGAAAACAGTCCAATTTTTGATCTTGTTTTTCCCTTCTAAAACTGATGCTATTCTTGGATTATCATGATTTTCTAAAAAACGCATCTTAATAGAATTTTTTGGAAATATTGTATTCTGCAAAAAAACATGATCAAAATAATGATTCAAATCTTTCTCCCCAGAAAAATAACTTTTTAGATAATAGAAGCCATCATAATCGTATGTAAGATCAAAGCTTTGATATACTTCTGAATCTGAATGAACATTGTACCCTCTAGTTCTGAGATCATGAATAAATTTTGGATCAAGAGTTTCTGCCAACCAAATAACTTCCTTTTTTTGGTTCAATCGTTCTCTAGCTTTTTTCCAGAACTCTAAAGGTACAAGTGGTGCTACATCACATCTAAAAGCATCGACGCCAAGATCAACCCAGCTATCTAAAACTTTTATTAGATAGTCCCATAAATCCTTATTCTCATAATCCAAATCGTAAACATCCATCCAATCTTCAACTTTTCTGGTTAATTTTCCGTTTTCATCTTTCACAAACCATTCCGGATGTGTTTCAACCAGCTTTGAATCCAAAGAGGTATGATTGAAAACAATATCGATCATTATTTTTAATCCGTTATCATGTGCCTTGTCTATCAATCTTTTAAAATCTCTCTTATTTCCAATTTCTTTAGATATTTCTTCGTAATCTTTTATCGAATAAGGACTTCCATGAGTACCTTTTCTACCAACTTTCCCAATAGGATAAAAAGGCATAAACCACAGTATATCTGTCCCCAAAGCCTTAATACGTTCAATATCGTTGTATATATCATTAAAGGTTCCAGCATTTCCATAATTTCTAACAAAAACTTCATAAATTACAGAACTTTTTAACCAACTAGGTGAGTCTATTGCCACGATTGGACCTCCTCAAAGTGTAATTTTTCTTCGAATTGCAATAAATATTATATCATCGATTATATCAAATACCTACCCCTTTTTTTAAAATTTTTATATTAAAACCTTTAGTTTAATTTTTTTATTTAGAAAATCAAAATTTTTGCATTAAAACTTGACGTTTTTAAAGTTTTATGTTATAATTTTTTCAAAATAACGTGAGAGTCTATCAAAATATCATCAAAAACATAAAAAATAATAGGAGGTCCTAATATGTCAAAATACCGTTTATCCAAATGCCCGGTATGTGGGGGTAAGTTAAATATCATAAAATATCGATGTGAAGAATGCGGAACTGAAATATCTGGCAATTTCGAATTAGAAGAATTTGCTCAATTAACAAACCAACAATTAAATTTTTTGAAGATTTTTATTAAGGTGAGAGGAAATTTATCGGAATTACAAAAAGAACTTGGTATCTCTTATCCTACAGCAAAAGCAAGATTAGAAGAAGTTGCCACAGCAATGGGGTACGAATCTGAAAGCATTGAAAGTAGAGAAAAAACCCTTGAAATCCTTGAAAAAATTGAAAAAGGAGAGATTACCCCTGAAGATGCAAAAGAATTATTAAAAAAATACAAAAAATAAAAAGGAGTGATTTTGAATGCAAAAGATTGATTTGAATGATGTAAAAGTTATTAAAATAAAGGCCAAAAATTTTCACGGACGAATAAAAATTTGCCACAGTGAAATAACATATCTCGAATACGGAGATCAAGATATTAACGTCGGGACTGCTTGGAATTCAGATCATACAAGCGTATCAATCGACATTGATTATGAAAAAGGTGATTTCTTATCAAAATTTTTTTCTTTCTCTAAAATGTTCCATGAAGTACCTATTAATTTGTACATAGGTGATCAAGTTAACGATATAACGTTAGACTTATCATCAGCTGATATAGAAACGGACTTGGATTCTACTAACTTATATAATTTAGCGATCAAAACACGATCAGGAGATGTAGATATTATTGGATCTAATCAAACTAAAACTTTGAAATCTTTAAGGGTGGATACTGGGTCTGGGGATGTGAGTATCGACTTAAATAACAGTGAGATGGATGAATTGATTTTAAAAGGAGCTTCTGGAGATTTTGAAATTCACAACGTAAATATATCATATGGTGATTTTAGCATGGCTAGTGGCGATGTTCTAGTTCAAAACTCTAAAATTGTAAATCTTAAGTTAAGTGTGGCTTCCGGTGATGTCTTAATAAAAAATTCTATCGTGAAAGTAGCAAACTTTAAATCAGCTAGTGGTGATATCTCTGTAGATTCCTTAGACAGAGATTTTTATTGTATTGTAAACACTGCTTCCGGAGATATAAATCTAATAGTTCAAGGAAGAGAGAAAATCTATTTAGAAGCTCCAATACATAGATATTCTTCATCTATAAGATCAAACGTCGATTTAGTTCAAAGTAGTGATTCTTCTACTATGCCCAAAAAAAGAGTTTTAAAAATTAATGTAATGAGTGGAGATATTAGTATCAAAGGTGTAGATCTTCATGAGAAAATCATAGAAGAAGTGGAGAAAGAAGAAAGCAAAGATATTTCCAAAGGCGACGAATTCTTAACCATTGAAGAAAAAAAGATATTGTCTTTATTAAAAGAGGGAAAGATTTCTCGATCTTTTGCGATAGAACTTTTAAAAGAGTTGGGATACTCTGAAGAGCTTGCAGAAAAATTTTTAAAGGACAGGGGGGAGTAATTATGCAAGGAAGATTAATACTGATCGCGCTAGGTATTTTAATAGTTTTATCAGTCATTTTCAACGAATTCTTAGTTAGTTTTAACTTGTTAGAATTCTTTTTTACATTGATTTTTCTTGGATACGGACTAACCTTTTTCAAAAAAAGAAACGTAGGAACTTTAGGAAGTCTAATATTTGGAATAATACTGTTGCTAGACACATTTGAGTTGTTCCCCACTTCACTAAATTTTTGGGAATTGGTTCTATTGATGATCGCATCTTATATTATTGCTGCTGGATTTAAAGGGCTGTTCCATATAAGAAAGCCCCACTTAAAGATTAACAAATCGATAATATCTGAAAATCTTCCTCCTAAATTTATAGGTGACACACTTGATTTATCAACAGATGTAGACTGGAGCTCTGTAACTATTGACTCTTCTAAGATAGAGACACCTGTAAAAGTAAAAGCTGTGATTGATAATGATATATATTCTTTTAAGAAAGAATATGACTCTTCTAAAGTCGATATTTTGAACAAGCTGAAAGTATCCAACGTAAAAGTACCTGAACGGGCAAAGATAACTGTATATTTAAACGAAAATATTAATTACAATTATCAAGCAAAATTGAACGTTAGCGTAGCCTTTTTTGATCTGAGACAAATTAAAACACGAGAAGTAAGAATAAAATCTACCGCATCTAAAATCACTTTGATACCATCTCAAAAGGATAATACCACAGTTGACGTAGACTCTGAAGTTTCAGCAATAAATATAAAATTGCCAGGGGATGTTGCTTTAGTATTAAACCATGTTGGGGATTTGAATTTCAAAAATTTTGGACGAATGTACCAAAGAGAAGATGGAACTTATGTTTCTGATAATTTCTCGGAAGCATCTTACACTTGTTATCTGAACATTTCCTCTGAGATTTCGCGTCTAAATATAGAATTTATATAATTAATCTTTATTTCTATACAAATTCATATAAAATTTAAATAAATCAGGTAATTTTTTGAATCGATGGGGCTCTTCAAACATTCTATACAACCATTCTAATCCAAGCTTTTGAAAGAAAAGAGGAGCCCTTCTCGTAACACCAGCAAATACGTCAAAGCTACCACCAACTCCCATCATAAGCTTTGCTTGTAACGTTTCATAGTTTCGGAAAATAAAGGATTCCTGTTTTGGAATTCCCATCCCTACAAAAAGGAGATCTGTTTTACTATCATTAATTTTTCGAACAACCTCTCGTTCAGCATTTATATCAAAATACCCATGATGAAATCCAACAATATTTACGTTGAACATTTTCTCAATTATTTGAGCAGCTTGTCCAACCACACTCTCTTCTGACCCAAGCAAAAATATTCTATAATTATTTATTTCAGACAATTCTAATAAATATTTCATTGTATCTATACCGGGGCATCTTTCCGTCTCTATTCCTTTCTTTTTGAGTAATTTAACTATTCCCACCCCATCAGGAATGGAAAAAGAAGCTTTACTAATGGCTTTAGAATATTCGTTACCCTTTAAATATTCCATATACATCAACGCATTTAAAGTAACTATCCAAAGCTTCTCTTTTCCAATTTGATCTTCGATAAAAGAATAAATATCATCTTGACTGCCATAAACCATCGGGATATCTTTCAAAAGAAAACGTCCAACCAATATATTCACCTCTAGTAACTGCTTCGAATCGAAATATTGTATCACAATTAAATTGAAATTTCTATAAATAATTATACAAATAAAAGGTTGAATTAAGAAAAATGTTTACACTATAAAAACAAAAATTGACGTTTAATTAACCAAATTCCTTATCTTTCATTGTATAATACTTTGAACTTTGATGATAAAACTTCTCAAATTAGGAGGAAGGATCATGGAAAAAACTTTACTTAGCCAAGACAAAAATGTTAAGAAATACCTCATCAAATTTTCTAAAGATGAAATTAAAAAAATTGAAGATCAAATCGTTCGGGAAATTAATCAACATTACACCTTTGAAGGATTTAGAAAAGGTAAGGTCCCCAAACAGGTTATTAAGTTGCGCTTAGGTCCCGATTTCAATAATATGTTATTAGAAGAAGCGGAACATGAGCTGGATCACAAAATCAGAGAAGAAGAAAAGTTGCTTTTCCCAATTATTGTTGAATCAAGAGCTCAAGATGAGGAACACATAGAATTCGAGGTTTTACTTCACACCTATCCTGAAATTATAAAAACAGAATTTGAAAATATTACGGTTAAAATCCCTGAATCTAAAGAAGTGGTTGAGGACTTTGTACAAAGAAGATTGAATGATTTACTGGAGAGCAACGCAATATTAGATCCCAAAGAAGAACCCATACAGTACGGAGATTATGTAAGAATTAATTATGATTTAGTAGATGAAAACGGTGAAGTGATCAAATCTGATGAAGAAGAGGAAATAATAGTTAGAGAAGATGATGAAAGAGAACTCGTTAAAAAACTCATAGGAAAAACTACTGGTGAGGAATTTGAATTAGAAAAAGAAGATCAAGACAAAAAATTGATTCAAAAAGTTCGAATTGCACAAGTTTATACAAGAAAACTTCCTGAACTGAACGATAATTTCGCAAAAGAGCTGAATATTGAAGTAGAAACATTGAACGAGTTGAAAGAGACTTTGAGAAAAGAAGGAGAAGATGCCGTTAAAAATTGGCAGGATCAATTTGTGGTTAACTATATCTTATCGGAGTTACCTAATTATGTGGATATTGATATATCTGATGAAAGTGTAAATTATTATATTGATGCAACTATAAATGATCTTAAAAACAAGGGTAAATACGAAGAAAACTTAAAAAAATACGATAATGACGAAAATAAATTGAGAGAGGAAATCAAAAAGAGTGCATTGAATTGGATAAAAGAGATGGTTGTCATCGAAAAACTATCCTTAGAAAACGATATCAAAGTAGGAAACGAAGAGTTATCACAAGAGATCAAGAACTTTTCAACTATGTATGGTTTACCTTTCTCACGTGCTCAGGAAATAATAAGCTCAAATCCTGAGCTATCTAATGAAATTCTATGGAACAAATTAAGAGAAAAAGTAGCCCAATTCATCAAAGAGAAAGTACAAATAGTTGAAATATCAAAAGAAGAGTTCGAAGGTGAAAATGTAACCCCAACCGAAGATCAAAAAGAAGAAAAAGTAAATACTGATAATGAAGCAAGTGAAGAAGAGACTGGACAAAATTAGAATTATATGATAAAATACATTTGAAGTTGAAGGGGACGTGGTGAAGCTGGTTATCATGCCGGTCTGTCACACCGGTGGCCGCGGGTTCGAGTCCCGTCGTCCCCGCCAATTTGGCAACGTAGCCAAGGGGTCAAAGGCGGCGGTCTGCAAAACCGCTATTCGAGGGTTCAAATCCCTCCGTTGCCTCCATTATAACTAAATTATCCCTGTGTATTACTTCTTCAGGTCCAAAGTTTTCTTTGAATGTAAGTATTTCATCGGTTTTTTTACCAATTATTTCTTTTAATTCCTCGGAAGAATAGTTTATTAAACCTTTTCCAATGCTTTCTCCTTTTTTATTAGATATCAAAACCAGATCTCCGACGGAAAAACTACCTGATACACTTATAATTCCTACCGCTAACAGACTTTTTCCTTTTAAAAGTGCTTCATGGGCTCCATTATCCACAATCAATTTGCCTTTTGGCTTTAAGCTGAATTGAATCCATCTCTTCCTTTTGCTCATCCTTTTTCCTTTGGGTAAAAAGGTTGTACCAAGGTTAAACTGCCTATTTTCAATATTATCCACAGCCTTTGTAATAATACTCTCTTCATAAGATGGGAGAATTGTTAAAGGTATTCCTGAGGCGATGGAAATCTTTGCTGCTTTTAATTTTGAACTCATCCCGCCGGTACCTAGTTTACCACTTTTTCCATTAGCAAGATTTTCAAGCTCAGGAGTAACTTCTTCAACAATATTGATCAGTGATTTCGGGTTACCTAAATCTTTCAACAATCCTGGAATATCTGAGAGAATGATCGATAAGTCTGCTTCCAACAAACTTGCTACTTGAGCAGATAAAACGTCATTATCTCCGAATTTGATTTCATCTGTCGTTATTGTATCGTTTTCATTTACAATAGGTATCACATCATTTTCTAAAAGTGCATTCATGGTATTGTATGCATTTAAATAACGCTGACGATTAGAAAAATCGTCAGCCGTTAAAAGTATTTGTGCCACTTTAATATTTTTAACTGCAAAAAGATCACGATATTTGGAGATCAATACACCTTGGCCAACAGCTGCACAAGCCTGTTTTTCAGAAACAGAATAAGGTTTGTAACGGTAACCTAACACACTTTTGCCAGCAGCTATAGCTCCTGATGAAACAATAATTATATCTTTCTTTCTTTTAAACTTTAAGTCAGTCACTTGCTCGACGATTTTATTCATCTTACCAACATTTATTCCGTTCTCATCAGCTATTGAGCTGCTACCAACCTTTATAACTATCTTATTGATTGTATTTTTCAAAAAAAATCACCAACCATTCAGCCCAAAAATGAAATAATTTTATTTTTCATAGACTCTATGTTACCTTTTCCACCTAAATCCGGTGTTAAACTATCTATATCTTTAACCGTTGCAGAAATAGCATTTTCAAGTTTTTTTGCTAACTCGTTCAGTTTTAAATAATCTAACAACATAATGGATGAGCTTAATAAAGCGATCGGGTTTGCTATACCTTTATTGGCTATATCCGGAGCACTTCCATGGACCGCTTCAAAGATCGCAGCATCCTCGCCAATATTAGCAGCTGGAGCAAGGCCCAATCCTCCTATCAAACCTGCGGCTAAATCGGAAAGGATATCTCCGTACAAATTAGGAGCAACAATTACATCATATTTTTCGGGATTCAATACCAACTGCATAGACATATTGTCAACGATCTTTTCTTCGTACTCTATTTCAGGATATTCGCTTGCAACTTTTCTAATAGATTCTAAAAATAAGCCATCTGTAATCTTTAGAATGTTTGCTTTATGAACAGCTGTAACTTTCTTTCTTTTGTTTTCTTTTGCATATTTAAATACAAAATATGCAATATTTTCGCTTGCATTTTTTGTTATCACTCTAACGGCACAAGCTGTATCGTCAATCTTGTATTCAATCCCTTTATACAAACCTTCGGTATTTTCTCTCACTACAACCAAATCGACATTATTGTACTTACTATTGAGACCTTCTAAACTTTTAATTGGTCTTAAGTTTGCATACAGATTCAACCTTTCTCTTAGTGTAACATTCACACTTCTAAATCCTTTACCTATTGGCGTAGTTATCGGACCTTTCAAGGCTACTTTATTTTTCTTAATCGAATCTATCACATAATCAGGCAGTGGAGTTCCATATTTCTCAATTACCTTCTCCCCTGCTTCTACTAAATCCCAGCTAATAGGGACGTTCATATGTTCAAAAATCTCTACAACTACAGAGGTTATTTCTGGACCTATTCCATCACCCGGAATTAAAGTAACTGTATACATAAAATCACCTACTAATTGATTAATTCTAAGGTACCGTATTTTTTGTAATAATTAACCAAACCCCCACTTTGTAAAATCTTTAACATCACTTTGGGGAGAGATTTAATCTTCAAAACTTCATCTTTGGTAAAATTCTTAACTACACCTTTTTCTAGATCAACAGTCAATAAATCACCTTCATCTATATTATTAGTGGTAACTTCAACCAAAGGTAACCCAATATTTATGGAATTTCTATAAAATATTCGGGCGAAAGAAGTTGCTATTACAGCACTGATACCAGCGTGTTTTATCACTAAAGGCGCTTGCTCTCTAGAAGAACCACAACCAAAATTTTCTCCTGCAACTATGAAATCACCTTTTTTTATATCATTATAAAAATTTGGCCTTAGATCCTCCATCAAATGAACAGATAATTCGTCCATATCGATGGTACTGAATTTGTATTTTCCGGAGATAATATAGTCGGTGTTTACATCGTCACCAAATTTATGTGAATAACCTTTTAATTCCATTATTTATCCTCCCGTTCAAAAAATTAATTGTCACAAATATTTACGCGGATCCGCTATTTTACCCTCTATACAAGAAGCTGCCACTGTGGCAGGTGATCCCAAATAGATGAAAGCTTTGTTGTTCCCCATTCTTCCTTTGAAATTTCTATTCGCGGAAGAAATTACATTCTCTCCATCAGAAGGTACTCCATTGTGTGTACCGACACAAGGCCCACAGCCTGGGGCAACTACCGTCGCTCCTGCTTGAATTAAAGTTTGAATTATTCCCTCATTCATAGCTTTTAATAAAGTATCTTTAGATGCAGGAGCCACAATAAGTCTAACACCCTTATGGATTCTCTTGCCTTTTAAGATATTCGCAGCTATTCTTAGATCTTCAATTCTTCCGTTAGTGCACGTACCTAACAAACCTTGATGTATAGGAATACCTTCAACTTCACTAATTGGACTAACATTATCAACGGCATGGGGTTTGGCAATTTGAGGTTCTAAATCGCTGACATCAAATTTATATATTTCTTCATAATTTGCACCTTCATCTGGTTCGTAACTTTTAAATGGTTTATCAGTTCTTTCCTTTACCCAATTTTCAGCTTTTTCATCAAGTTTTATCAAACCGACTTTGGCTCCCATTTCCACTGACATATTAGAAATGGTAAATCTTGCCTCAACCGATAAATTATCAATAACTGGGCCCTCAAACTCTACAGCCTTGTAAGTTGCTCCATTGGCGGTCAGATTCTTTATAATATACAACGCAACATCCTTAGAATAAACACCTGTTGGCAGAGAACCTTCTAAAACAATTTTTACACTTTGTGGTACCTTAAACCATAACTTACCACTCGCCATAGCAATAGCCAAATCTGTTGAACCGACACCCGTTGAGAAACAATTAATAGCCCCATAAGTACACGTGTGAGAATCAGCCCCTATTACGATCTGTCCAGGTAAGGCATGGCCTTTTTCAGGAATTAATTGATGACATATACCCTCACCGATATCGTAAAACTTCGTACCGTAATTGCTACTAAAATCTCTCATCAACTTATGTAAGGCAGAGACTTTTTCACTTGGACTGGGTGCATTGTGGTCTATTACAAAAGCAACTTTTTCAGGATTCGCAACTTTTTTTGCTCCAACATTTTCAAACGTCTTAATAGCTAATGGAGTGGTTCCATCTTGCCCCATCATGAAATCAACATCAACTATCACTATTTCCCCTGCTTCCACATCTCTACCTAAATGATCACTGAATATCTTTTCAGATATTGTTTTGTAGGTTGACATCCTTTATCTTTTCCTCCCTCATTTCATTGTATAGATAGATTAACTCTTTATCGAATAGGCTTCTTTTAAGCTGAACAGATAGAGATCTTACCCTTTTTAAAATCTCTTCTGCTTGTTCTGGAGTTAGATCTATATCGTACTCTTTAAACTTTGCAACAATAGCGTTCCTCCCGGAATGTTTTCCAATAAGTATTTGTCTTTGTAATCCTACTTCTTCTGGGGAGAAAGATTCGTATGTTTTTGAGTCTTTTAATACACCGTCTGTATGAATGCCTGATTCGTGGGCAAAAACATTATGACCTACGATTGTTTTTGATAAAGGAAGCACCCTTCCTGAAGCCTTGGCAACATATTCACAAACTTCTTTTAGTAAATTAGTCTTTATTCCCAAATCATTTTTGTAAATGTATTTAAGAGCCATCACTACTTCCTCTAAAGCTGCATTCCCTGCCCTTTCACCTAATCCATTTACAGTAACACCTGCGTATTTAGCGCCTGCTTTTATTCCCGCTAACGTGTTTGCAGTAGCTAAGCCAAAATCGTTGTGGGTATGCATCTCAACATCGATACCAACTTCGTCTATTATTCTTCTGATATGTTCGTAGATAGAAAATGGTTCCATCATTCCAACGGTGTCACAGTATCTTAACCTATCTGCACCTGCTTCTTTAGCCTCTTTAGCAAACTTTATAAGAAAATCCATATCACTTCTAGAGGCGTCTTCAGCGTTTACAGATACGTATAAATTGTGTTTTTTGGCAAATTTTGTAGCAACCACCATACTTTTTAATACCCAATCCCTATCTTTTTTTAATTTGTGTTTGATGTGAATATCTGAAGTGGAAATAGAAATTGCAACCGCATCGACACCACAATCTATGGATTCTTCAATATCCTTTATAACTGCTCTATTCCAGCCCATAATTGAAACACCTAAGTTTAACTTACATATCTTCTTTATGGCTTCCTTTTCATCTCCTCCCATCGTGGGAATCCCGGCTTCGATCTGATAAACACCTAACTCTGCTAACATCTTCGCTATTTGGACTTTCTCTTCATTTGCAAATACCACCCCGGCAGTTTGCTCTCCATCTCTTAAAGTTGTATCAACTATATATACGTTACTCACGTTCTTTTGTACGTTCTTCTTTCCATTACATTTAGAAGAATCGTACCCTCCCTCCTTTCAGTTTTATATACTCTCTTCAGAAACTCTAAAACCTTATGTAAGCGCCCCTTCACCCCGCTGCCCACCCATAAGGATAAAAGTTCTTTTGATTTTTTTAATTATACCTTAAATTTAAAGATATATCAAGTTCATGGAAAGATTCTTATTATATCAAGACCTTTATTTTCAGGCAATCCAAACATTAAATTCATATTTTGTACTGCCTGACCACTGGCACCTTTCATTAAATTGTCAATCACGGACATGATTATTAAAGTATTTGTATGCTCATCAATTTCAAAACCTATTTGGCAAAAATTGGAGCCAGCCACACTTTTTGTAGATGGATACTTTCCAGGGTTCAGAATTTTTATGAAATAATCGTTTTTATAAAACTCTTGGTAAAGATCGTAAACCTCATTTAAGGTTATATCTGATCCCAAATTACAATAAATCGTACTTAAAATTCCTCTTGTCATAGGAACAAGATGTGGGGTGAAAACAATTTTTACCTCTTGTTTCATTATCTTTGATAACTCCTGCTCTATTTCTGGAATATGTCTATGTTTAGCCACGTTATAAGGTTTTGTATTTTCGTTACATTCTGAATATAAGTTACTAAATTTAGGTTCATGACCAGCACCTGATACCCCAGATTTACTATCAATAATTATGTTTTTATCTGATACAACTCTATTTTTTAAAACAGGGGCTAATGCCAAAATCACACTAGTTGGATAACAACCTGGATTGCCCACAATTTGAGCGTTTTTTATCTTTTCCCTATTTAACTCAGTTAATCCGTAGACCTTGTCATATTTATCGTATTCTATGTCATCATTTAAACCATACCACTTTTGGAAGATATTAAAGTCATCGAAACGAAATGCAGAACCTAAATCTATCAACCTCTTACCTGCATCCACTACCATCTGAGCTATTTCAAAAGTTAGTTCGTGAGGTAAAGTTGAAAATATTATATCGCTAGTAGCAACCGCTTTTTTGAAAGCATCACCCTCTAATATGAGATCACAAATTCCTTGTAGTCCCGGATAAACTTCTGAAATTAATTGGGATTCAAAGTTTTTTGATGACAAATAAGTTATTTTAGCATTTGGATGTTTTGAAAGAATTCTGATTAATTCAATTCCTGTGTACCCTGTTGCCCCAAGTATACCAACCTTCATACATCTTCCTCCCATCTTGCTGCCCCAATTGTTTTACGGCGTTTTAGAATATTTTTTAGATCTAAAAATTCATATACATCCTCATCTATCAACTGACAAAAATTTCTAAATTCAGAAATATTAAGCTCTTCTAAGGAGACATTTTTTGTTATAGCATATGCAACTAATTTTCCAACTATATCGTGAGCGGTTCTGAAAGGGATCCCTTTTTTGACCAAATAATCTGCCAGATCCGTTGCATTGAGATAGCCAAATTTTACCGCCTCTTCCATCTTTTTTTCGTTCACGCGTATCGTTCCTAACAAACCAATAAATACCTTTAAACAACCTTTTAATGTATCAACGGTATCAAACAGAGGTTCTTTATCTTCTTGCATATCTTTGTTATATGCTAGGGGTAAGCCTTTCATAGTTGTTAAAAGGGCAAACAAATTTCCATATACCCTACCTGTTTTACCCCTGATTAATTCAACGGAGTCTGGATTTTTCTTTTGTGGCATTATACTACTTCCAGTCGAATATTGGTCACTTAATTCTACAAAATTGAACTCTTGGGTAGACCAAAGTACTACTTCCTCAGAAAATCTACTCAAATGCATCATTATCAAGGAAGCTAATGATAAGAATTCAATGATAAAATCCCTATCGCTTACTCCGTCAATACTGTTTAGTGAAACTTCTTTAAAGTCTAACAATGAAGCCACATACATTCTATCTATATCGTATGACGTTCCAGCTAAAGCTCCTGAACCTAAAACCAAAACATTCACTCTTTTTAAAGAATCTTTCAACCGTTCTATATCCCTTTTAAACATCTCCATGTAAGCTAATAAATGATGTGAAAATGTGATAGGTTGAGCTCTTTGCATATGTGTGTAACCGGGCATAATTTTGTTTTTGTGCTTTTTGGAAAGTTCCAATAAAACAGCGTTTAATTGGCCTAATAAATCTATAATTTTTAATATTTCATTTCGTAAATACAATCTTTCATCTGTTGCTATTTGGTCGTTCCTACTTCTTGCTGTGTGAATTTTTTTGCCAACGTCTCCTATCTTTTCAACCAACATTTGCTCTACCAATGTGTGCACATCTTCTACCATTGGAATCTCTTCAAACTTTTCTTCTTTTATTTCTCTTAACGCTCTTTCAATTTGTTCAAACTCTTCGTCAGTAATTATTTTTGCCTTTTTCAACCCTTTCGCATGGGCTAAAGAAGCTTCTATATCGTAGGGCAATAATCTGATATCGACATTTATCGATGAATTAAAAATTTCCATATCTTCTGCAATTTTTTCTTTAAACCGACCACCCCACAATTTCATTGTTCTCCTCCTACAGTCGTTTTGTTATATTTTTGATTTTCAACAAAATGCTTCATCTGATAAGCTCTCATCTTCAAAGGTAGTCCAAACAAGTTTATAAAACCTTCTGCATCCTTTTGATCATAAATCTTATCTTCTCCAAATGTAGCTAACTCTTCGTTGTATAAGGAATATGGTGAACTTAATCCTGCAATTATAATGTTCCCTTTGTAAAGTTTCAATTTCACAACACCGGTAACAACCTTCTGCGTTTCATTAACAAAAGCATCTAAACTTTCTTTCAACTGAGAGAACCACAATCCATTATAAACAAGATCCGCATACTTTTGTGCCACTAAATCTTTGAATCTTGACGTTTCTTTGTCAAGTACCAAGCTTTCCAGTTCTTTATGTGCAGTATATAGTAATGTTCCACCTGGAGTTTCATACACACCTCTTGATTTCATTCCAACTAATCGATTTTCTACGATATCTGCAATCCCCACACCATTTCTTGATGCAATTTCATTGGCTTTCTTTATCAACTCTACGGGCGAAAGTTCTTCTTCGTTTATCTTCACTGGAATCCCTTTTTCAAATTCTATGGTTACATATTCAGCAACATCGGGTGCTTTTTCAGGTGGAGTAACCATATCGAATAACTCAGGTTTAGGTTCATTCCATGGATCCTCTAAATCTCCTCCTTCATGGCTTATATGCCATATATTTTTATCTACACTGTATATTTTTTCTTTGGTTATAGATATTGGAATTCCCTTCTTTAGGGCATAGGCAATTTCTTCCTCCCTAGACTTAATTTCCCATATTCTCCAAGGAGCAATAATTTTTATAGAAGGATCTAATGCCTTAATAGATACTTCAAATCTTACTTGATCATTACCTTTACCTGTACAACCATGAGCAATAACATTTGCACCTTCTTTTTGGGCAATCTCAACCAGTTTTTTTGCCATTAGAGGTCTTGCAAAGGATGTTCCCAATAAGTATTTACCCTCGTAGATTGCTCCAGCTTTTAAGGTTGGAAAAATATAATCGGTTACAAATTCTTCCACAACATCTTCTACGTAAACCTTACTTGCACCACTTGAAATAGCTTTTTTTTCGATAGCATGAGTTTCCTCTCCTTGACCTACATCGATACATACCGCAATAATTTCACAATCATACTTTTCTTTTAGCCATGGTATGATTACAGATGTATCTAACCCTCCTGAATATGCCAATACTACCTTTTCCCCGGTTTTCATAAATGATTCACCTCTTTTTGATATTTGTAGATTTTTTAGTAGATTATGATAATAATCTACATATTCGTTCAAGGACTGTACATTATTTTTCCCAATTTTGCAATTCTTTGTTGCTTCAATTGATTTTTGAGCTGTTTCCAATGCTGTAAATATTGGAATGCTGTTTTCTAAACATGCTCTTCTTAACTTGAATCCAAAGTTGGATACGTTCTTCCCTTTTGTAGGTAAATTAATAACCATTGAAAAATAACCTTTCTTTACTAACTCTAATGATTTTTGATGATTTATCTCTTTTATTTTAATATCTATCAATTTAAAAGCTTCTGCTGTCCCGGTGGTTCCCCACAATTCGTATCCACAGCTTTGAAGATATTTAACAAAACTTTTACTCCCCTTTACTACTTTTTCTGGAAATGATAATAGTACATTACCTGTAGAAGGAACATCCAAATGAGCGCTTTTAAAAGCTTTATACATCGCATTATGATAATTGAAATCGATGCCAAGAGTTTCCCCTGTGGATTTCATTTCTGCGCCTAATGCAACTTCAACACCTGGCAATTTCTCTAATGAAAATATTGGTGCTTTAACCACCGTATATGGGATTTTCGGATAAAAAGGTTCGTAATACCCAAGTTCTTTCAAGTTATTACCTAATGCAATTTCAACCGCGAGTTTTATCATAGGGATTCCCGTTACTTTACTGATTATTGGAACTGTCCTTGAAGCCCTAGGATTCACTTCTATAACGTAAACTTTTCCCTCTTTCACGATAAATTGAATGTTTATTAAACCTTTAACGTTCACCGCTTTTGATATTTTTTCAACGTATCTCACAATTTCTTTCTCTTCTAATTCAGACAAGCTTTTGGCAGGAAATACAGCAAAACTATCACCTGAATGAATTCCCGCTTTTTCAATATGTTCCATTATTCCAGGAATTAATACATTTTCTCCATCAGAGACTGCATCAACTTCAGCTTCTATCCCTTCTATATATTCATCTATTAGAACTGGTCTATTGGGTGATAAGCCTAAAGCATGTGATAAATACTCGAATAATTCATCTTCGGAATTAACCTTTTCAATAGATTGTCCTCCTATCACATAAGAGGGTCTAACTAAAAGAGGAAACCCTATACGGTTAGCAATTTCTCTAGCTTCATCAAATGAAGTAACGTACCCACCACGAGGATGGTTGATCCCTAACTTTTTCAACAACAGCGAAAATCGTTTTCTATCTTCACACAAGTCAATATCCTCATATGAAGTTCCCAAAATTTTGATTCCACGTCTTTCGAGATCTTCGCTTAGATTCAAAGCAGTTTGCCCTCCAAACATGACCATTGTTCCCATTGGATCTTCTTTTTCTATGATATTCAAAACATCTTCTTGAGTAAGGGGTTCGAAGTACAATCTATCACCTGTATCAAAATCTGTACTGACGGTTTCAGGATTATTGTTTATGATGATTGATTTGATACCTTTTTCTTTTAATGCCCATAGAGCTTTAACTGTACAATAATCAAACTCTACGCCCTGTCCGATTCTTATTGGGCCTCCACCTATCACAATGACTTTTTTTATGTCCTTGTGAACTTCTATTTCGTCCTCTTCACCATAAGTTGAGTAGAGATATTGTGTTACTGAATCAAACTCCGCTGCACATGTGTCAACCATTTTGTATGATGGGGTAATACCATAGCGTTTTCTCAATTCTCTAACTTCATCTTCTGGTAAACCTTTTAATTCAGATATTTCTTGATCTGAAAAGCCAAGAACCTTTGCTTTAAGTAAAAGGTCGTAATTCAATTGGGAAAATCTAATACTATTTTCAAAATCGACGATGTTTTTTATTTTTTCTAAAAACCAGTTATCTATATAAGTTAATTTATGAATATCAAAAACCTTATAACCTCTTCTAAGTGCTTCGGCAATATGAAATAATCTTTTTTCGTTTGGGATGTGTAAATGTTCTACTAATTCTTCATCGCTCTCATTTTGCACCTCTTTAATTCTCAAGCCTTTAATTTTCATATCAAGGGAGCGAACTGCCTTTAATAAAGAACTTTCAAAGGTACGTCCAAGTGCCATCGTTTCACCAGTAGATTTCATTTGCGTACCTATTTTTCTATCAGCTTGATAAAACTTATCAAAAGGCCAACGGGGAATCTTTGTTACAACATAATCTAAAGATGGTTCAAAAAAAGCCGTTGTTTTTCCAGTAACGGGATTTTTTATTTCATCCAAAGAAAATCCTAACGCGATTTTCGTAGCAATTTTTGCTATCGGATACCCGGTTGCTTTGGACGCTAAGGCACTGGATCTACTCAAACGAGGATTCACTTCAATAACTCGATATTCTTTGTTAGAAGGATTGAGGGCAAACTGAATATTGCAGGCACCTTCTATCTTTAAAGCTTTTATTATCTTAATGGATGAGTCCCTTAACATTTGATGTTCTTGATCTGTCAACGTTTGAGAAGGTGCCACAACTATACTATCTCCAGTGTGAATTCCAACAGGATCAAAATTTTCCATATTACATACGGTGATGCAATTATCAAAAGAATCTCTAACTAACTCGTATTCGATCTCTTTCCAACCCAATAACGATCTTTCTATTAAGACTTCTTTCATCATACTCTTTTTCAGCCCATTCTCTACAAATTCGATTAACTCTTGTTCGGTGTAAGCGAATCCACCGCCTGTTCCTCCTAAAGTGTATGCTGGGCGTATTATCAAAGGATACCCAACTTGGCTAGCAAAATTTAGGGCTTCGGATACTGTTGACACAGTGAGGCTTTCAGCGATAGGTTCTTCAATTTCTTGCATTTTTCTTTTAAATAATTCTCTACTTTCTGCTATTTTTATGGATTCAACTGACGTTCCCAATTCTTGAATATCGTACTTATCGATAATTCCACTATCTTTTAGTTGGATAATTAGATTTAAGCCTGTTTGTCCTCCCAATGTACCTAAAATTCCATCGGGTTTTTCTTTCTCTATAATGGAAATTAAAGTATCCATTTCAAGGTTTTCCATATAAACTACATCTGCTATTTCTGTATCAGTCATAATAGTTGCAGGATTGTTGTTTACCAATATTACTTTACACCCTTCTTCTTTTAATGATTTACAAGCTTGGGTTCCTGAATAATCAAATTCTGCAGCTTGACCTATTATTATTGGTCCAGAACCTATCACTAAAACACTTTTTATTTCGCGTTTTTTTGGCATTGTTGACCTCCCCGGAAGTATGTTTTTAGTTTCTATAGATTGAATCTTTGATTTTTTTAAAAATAAAAGTTGTATCGTGAACCCCAGGCCCACCTTCTGGATGAAATTGAACAGTAAAAATGGGATACTTCTTGTGCATAATTCCCTCGATACTATGATCGTTTAAATTGATGAAGGTGATTATTACATCTTTGTTTTTCACTGACTCTTTTTCAACCATATAACCGTGGTTTTGAGAAGTGATATAACATTTATTATTCAATAAATTCTTCACAGGATGGTTGGTACCTCTATGACCAAATTTCATTTTTACAGTATTAAAACCCAACGCCAAAGATATTATTTGATGACCTAAACAAATCCCAAAAAGTGGTTTCTCACCTATAAACCCCTTAGCTAAAAGTATTGCTTCTTTTGCCTTTTTTGGATCACCGGGGCCGTTGGAGAATAATACTAAATCTGGTTGAACTTTATCTACATCATTTTTACTACTGTTATATGGAAAAACGTAAAGATCGTAACCTTTAGATTTGAGCTGGTTTACTATATTTTTCTTAACTCCCAAGTCTATTAAGGCTATCTTTGGACCGTTCCCTTGAATTCTATAAATTTCCTTTGTTGAAACGCTATCAAGTAAATTCTCATTGGAAGTTGGAACTTCAAAATCCTCCTCTGTGGTTATCACACCATTCATACTACCTTCTATCCTTAACTTTTTCGTAAGGGCCCTTGTATCTACTTTACTTAAAATAGGCACTTCATGTTGGTTTAAATAATCTAAAAGTGAATACTGAGATGTGTGATGAGAGGGAAATTGACAGTAATCTTTAACTATCAAACCTTTGATGGTGGGTCTTTTTGACTGTAAATTCTCTAAATTTACACCATAATTTCCGATCAATGGATAGGTCATTACCAGTATTTCTCCTGCATAAGACGGATCCGTTATTGATTCTTCGTATCCAGTCATAGACGTGTTAAAGACAACTTCGCCTTGTCCAAAATCTTTTTTACTTATAATTTCTCCTTCAAAAATGGTAGAATCATTTAACTTTATAAATCCTTTCATCTTAATACCCCATTTCTACAAAAACTTCTTCGAGAATATTCATACCCTTGGCTATCTCCTCTTTTGTGATTATAAGAGGAGGAACAAATCTTAAAACATTGTGGTTTAAAAGATTTATCAAAAGTCCTTTTTCCATAGCTTTTTTTACTATATCACTGCCTTCTTCTATGTCTAACTTGACTCCAATCATCAAACCTTTTCCCTTAACCTTATCAATTATCGAATGTTTTTCCTTCATTGCTAATAATTGACTTTTGAAAAATTCACCATTTTCTTTCACAGTATTCAGAAAAGATTCTTGTGCAACGTTTTTCATAACAGCCATGCCAACTGCACAGGCTAATGGATTCCCACCAAATGTCGATCCATGATCCCCAGGTGTAAATACGTCAGCTTTTTCATTCACAACAAGCACACCGATGGGGAAACCACCACCTAAGGCTTTCGCAAGGGTCATCACATCGGGTACCACACCAGAATGTTCATAGGCAAAAAGTTTTCCGGTTCTTCCTATCCCTGTTTGAACTTCGTCAAAAATCAAAAGAAGATCGTTCTCATCACAAAGTTTTCTAACTTGTTGAAGATATTCATCTTTTGCTTCGTTTATTCCCCCTTCACCTTGAATAACTTCTAACATTACAGCACATGTATTTTCATCAATGGCCGACTTTAGTGAATTTATATCGTTATACTCTACGCTTTCAAATCCTTCCAATAGAGGTTCGAAGTTCTTGTGATATTTTGGCTGGGCTGTTGCCGTCAATGCACCGTAGGTTCTTCCATGAAATGAGTTCTTTGCCGTGATAATTTTGTATCTTCGCCCATTGTACTTAGTGTTTCCATATTTTCTTGCTAACTTAATCGCAGCTTCATTCGCCTCGGCTCCACTGTTGCAAAAAAAGGCACTTTTCCCAAACGATTTTTCACAGATCATCTTGGCTAACTGTATTTGATTACTATTCCAATAGAGGTTAGAAATATGGATCAATTTGTCAACTTGAGATTTTACCGATTCAACAACTGCAGGGTGAGAATGGCCCAAAGCATTAACGGCGATCCCAGCTACAAAATCTAAGTACTCTTTACCGTTTTCATCCCAAACCTTTATACCATTCCCTTGAACTAAAGTTATAGGAAATCTTGAATAAGTATTCATTACATACTTTTTATCTTCAGAGATTATCATTATCGTAAACCTCCTTCGCTATCATAGTTCCCACACCTTTGTCTGTGTATATTTCTAAAAGTAAAGCATGGGGAATTCTTCCATCTATTATATGTGCTCTTTTTACTCCGCCTTCTAACGCTTGGATGCAGCATTTTAACTTAGGAATCATTCCACCAGTGATAAATTCAGAATTCAATAAATCTTTTGCTTCTCTATATGACAGTCTTGAAATTACACTTTCTTCATCTTCTTTGTTTTTCAAGATGCCTTCTACATCTGTCAATAAAACAAATTTATCCGCCTTCAAAGAGGAAGCAATTTTACCTGCCGCTATGTCAGCATTAACGTTATAAGTTTTCCAATCTTTCCCAATTGCACAAGGAGCGATTACGGGGATATAATCTTTTTCAGTTAAATTCAAAATTACCTCTTTATTCACATTTATTAACTTACCAACATAACCCAAATCCCCTTGGGACAAATCTTTTTCTGCCAACAATAAATTTGCGTCTTTTCCACTCAATCCAACAGCCTTTCCCCCTATTTTATTTATCAACGATGTAATCTCTTTATTTACCTTACCAACCAACACCATCTCTACTATTTCCATAACTTTTTCATCAGTTACCCTTAATCCATTTACAAATTTTGTTTCTATATTTAAACTCGCAAGCATTTTATTGATATCTGGTCCTCCTCCATGAACGATAACAGGATTCAACCCAACATATTTCATAAGTACGATATCTTTTGCGATCATCGATTTAATTTGTGGGTCTTTCATAGCGTTACCACCAAACTTAATAACAGCAATACTTCCTGCAAATTTTTTTATGTAGGGTAAAGCTTCGATCAAAACTTCCGCTTTAGATATCTCATCGGAAAACTTTTCAGCTTTTATCATGTTCTGTACCCTCCATTTATTTCTACATATTTGTAACTAAGATCACATCCCCAAGAAATAGCACTCTCTTCACCATCTTTTAAATCTACAATAATTTTCAATTCTTTCTCACCGAGAATTTCTTTTGCTTTAATTTCGTTAAACTCAATAAAATGACCATCTTGACAAAGTTGAATCTTTCCTACACAACTTTGAAAACAGACATCTACTCTATTGGGATCAAAGTTTCCTCCTGAATAACCAGCGGCCGCTAACACCCTTCCCCAATTAGCGTCCTCTCCATGAATTGCTGTTTTTACTAGATTAGACTTGGCTATGGACCTTGAGATCAATTTAGCATCTTCTTTTGTCTTGGCATTTTTTACTTGTACCTCAAAAAATTTAGTAGCACCTTCCCCGTCTATCACAATTTTTTTTGCTAAATTTTCAACTACTTCATAAAGGGCTTTTTGAAATAAATTGTATTCGTGAGAATCTTCTGTAATTTCTTCGTTTTTAGCCTGCTTATTAGCCAAAATAAGAACCGTATCGTTGGTACTAGTGTCGCCATCAACCGTTATCAAATTGAAAGAATCATTAACTGATTGCTTTAAAGCTTTATTCAAGGCTGATTTAGAAATGTTTGCATCTGTCAAAATGAAAGACAACATTGTAGCCATATTGGGATGAATCATACCTGAACCTTTGGCAACCCCCGTTATTGTGATCTTTTTACCACCAATCACAACTTGTGTAGAATTAATTTTTGGGAAGGTATCTGTAGTCATTATCGCCTGTGCGAAACTTACAAGATCATCATTTGCTAAATCAATATTTTTTTCAAATGATTCTATGCCGTTTAAAATTTTTTCAATTGGCAATGGAACACCTATAACACCTGTTGAACTTACAAATACATCTTCTGGTTTTAAATTTAAGATTTCAGCGGTTTTTTCTGCCATGCTTATTGCATCTGAATATCCTTTTACACCCGTGCAAGCGTTTGCGTTACCACTATTCACAATAACAGCTTGCATTTCGTTATCCTTAATGTTCTCCATACTCAAAATAACTGGAGCCGCTTTAACTTTATTCGTGGTAAAAACAGCTGAGGCATTAGCCTTTTTTTCTGAGTATATCAGTCCTAAATCTTTTTTGAGCTTCTTGATCCCACAGTGAATTCCCCAGACTTTAAAACCCAATGGTAAAACAATACCTTCTTGCATTATTTCCGTACTTTCCATACACTAACCTCCCTCTATTCTTTTGAACTTACTGACTTTAGAAACTCTAAAAAAAACGGCTACATCTTAAAAGATGTAGCCGCATGGATTAAAACTCAATTAGGAGAATAACCATCTCCCAACCTCATAAGCACCCATTACCGGTGCTTATGATCCACCGGCTACATGGGCGCCTCCTATTGTTATTTAAATTTATTTGATTATAAGAAATGAAATTTTTTTCACAATTAGTCATAAATTCAAAAAACTCCTTTTGCTAAATTTTAGGGATTATAACATAAAAAAATTGAGTTGTCAAATTTATATCAAATTTTTTTCTTCGCCAGGTTGTATTTCACCATTCAAGAGTTTTTTCTTTATTTCTTCTAACTTTGCTTTAATTTGAACACCTTCGTATCCTTTCTTTAGTAAATCTTTCCCCGTGATGGAGAGTTTTAGTTTCTCAATCTTTCGTAAATATTCATAGTATTTTTCCAATAATTCTTCTGGAAGTTTTACAGCTAAAAAAATTAGTTGTTCATTTTGAAAACCGTTGGTTTTTTCATAGAAATATGATAATTTTAATATTTTTTCTTTGTCATTTAAATCTTTAGAAATTTCACTATATACTTTTTTCACTTGCATTAAATTCTTAATAAAATCTTTCGGTAATCCATATCTTTCACTAATTTTTTTGAGAGATTCTTCTGGAGTGTATTGCAGTAGAACGTCTAAAACTAGGTGGAATAGTCTGACTTTATTCAGATAACTTGGTAAGTTAGCCTTAAAGTATCCCTTAACATCAAAAAGTTTTTCTAAATCTTTTTCTAGTGTGGGAGAATAGTAAGTTTTTTCGAATAAGTGAAAAATTATTTTCAGTTTACCCATTCTTTTTACTGCTTTCATTGGTTCAGGTTCTTCTAATATTTTTTCTAATTCTTCTCTTATCCTCATTCCAGTCACTTTTTCCAAATATCCCTTTTCTACAGCTTCTTCTAATTTTGTTAAGGTGTTAGGCTCAATTTCAAAACCAAATCTTTGTTCGAACCTTATAGCTCTCAATATTCGAGTAGGATCTTCGATAAAAGAGAGTGGATAAAGTATTCTTATCTTGCCTTCTTCAAGATCTTTTTTACAATTAAAAAAATCCATCAGTATTCCAAAGGAACCCGAATTAAGTTTTATGGCCATGGCGTTTATAGAAAAATCTCTTCTGTATAAATCTTTTTTAATAGTTGATAATTCCACCTTTGGTAATTCTCCTGCTTCTTCGTAATATTCTGTTCTGGCGGTTGCAATATCAATCCTTATTATCTTATTTTCCCCATTTCTATAAAAAATTGAGCAGGTGTGAAATTTAGGATGTTCAATATATTTTGCTCTCAATTGTTTAGCAACATATTTACCAAATAACAAACCATCCCCTTCCACTACTACATCTATATCGTAGGGTATTGACTTTGTACCGTTTGATTTAGAGTTAATTGCTAGCAAAAGATCCCTGACAAATCCTCCTACTACATATACGTTTAACCCCAACTCATTCCCATATAGCCCAATAAGTTTTAGAAGATTAAGAATAGATGTGGGTAGAATTTTTTCCATTTCTTTTTTTAGATTTTGCGATTTATACTTTTCTTCTAAAATTGGGCTAAGTGAAAAATTAAAAACTCCGTTAGTTGCCCTCAAAAGGTCTGTTCTAGTTATTATACCAACAAGTATACCATCTTTTAAAACGGGAATCCTTCCGATGTCTGCTTCTGCCATGATCCTTCTCACTTGATTCAACGAGGTTTCTACATCAGCAACTTTTAAGTTAGTACTCATTATAGCTTTAACAGGTGCATTTTTTAAACCATGTTTCATTGCTTTTTCTATGTCTTTTTTAGTTACAATACCCACTAATTTATTATCAGAAATTACAGGGAGGCCAGAATGTCCTGTTTGAAACATCAATTCATGAGCCCTTTCAACCGTTTCAAATGATAATATGGTTCTTACGGGAGATGACATAATATGCTTTGCTTTTAAAACTGGGACAAAAGAAGATTTTAACTCTTTTTTAATTTTGTCAATAACCTCTTGTATTCTAAGACCTTTTGTTTTAGCTGAACCAGCTTTTTTATGACCTCCGCCGCCAAATAAAGATAGTATTTTATTTAAATCTATTTCTTCAATTCTTGATCTTGCAACTATATAAATGCTTTTGCCCATTTTTACAACAACAAACAAAACATCCGGAGTAAGAGTTTCAAACAATTTGTGGGTTATAACGTTTAACCCACCTATAAATTTGTTGATTTCAGAATAAGCGATATGTATTGTTATTTCCTCCAAGGTAAGCTCTTGAACATTGTTATAGAGTTTGTCAAAAAGTTCTTTTTGCTCTTTTGTCATTTCTAACGAAACAAACTCTTCTACCTCTTCTATCCTGGCACCGCCTTTTAATAATTCTGCAGAGATTTGATGATCTAATGGAGTCGTTGTAGAAAAAACAAAATTTCCAGTATCTTCATGAATTGCTATTAAAAAAAGAGTTTCATAAGTATCAGGAAGAACTATTTTGCTTTCTAATAATTTTTGAACAACTAATGTTGTGGCACTTCCTACTTCTTTTGAATAATTATTACCTTTGATATTTTGCTCCTTTAACTCTGGATGATGATCATATATGTCAACTTCTATTCCTTGCTCAATAAGAGATTTTATAAATTCAGGAATTCTATTGATATCCGCAGTATCTACAATCACAACTTTTTCAAAATTGTGGTTTTTTATTTCTTCTTGATAATTTTTTATAAAATCATTTTCCTTTTCGTATGGAATATCGTATATATTCAAAAATTCCTTAAGATTTTGCTGAGGTTCTCCTTCAAGTACAATAATAGCATCTTCATATATTAATGATGCCGCAACACATGCAGCAAAACCGTCAAAATCAGCATTTTTATGCGTAGTTATTATAATTTCAGGAACCAAGATAAATTCTCCCTTGGATTAAATCCATTATTTAAAAACATGTTGAATTTGGTTAACTTAATTCAATCTAATTTGCTAATAAATTCCCTTTCTATGAATTCAAAACCTTTTTCCCAAAAATCTTTATTTGAAATGTCAATCCCAATTTTTTTTAGTAATTCTTTAGGTGAATCTTTTGCACCACTTCTAAGCAACTCTTTGTATTTCGGTACAAAAGATTTTCCTTCAACCTTGTACTGTTGGTATAAAGCTAAGACTAATAAATTAGCAAAATTGTATGCATATACGTAAAAAGGTGTTCTAAAGATATGAGGTATACTTGACCACTCATAGTAATATTCTTTTGGTATTATTACTGAATCACCAAACATTATTTCTAATTCTTTTTTATACAGTTCTGCAAGTTCTTTCCAACTTGCACTTCCATTTTGTTCTATCAAATTGTGAGATGATATTTCGAATCTGGCGATCATATTTTGTCTAAACATCGTCGAAAACATTCCTTCAATATTTGATGCCAGGTACCCCGTTCTTTCTTCTTCTGAAAGAGTGGGTAGTATCTTGTCAATAACCAACATCTCACCAAAGACAGAGGCAACTTCCGCCATCGTTAAAGGAGGGTGATAATTCCAAATGTTTTGTTCAGAGGCTAAAGTTCCATGTATCCCATGTCCCAACTCATGCGCCAAAGTACCTACATCGGCAAGAGTAGCTGTAAAATTCAACAAAATAAAAGGTTTTTTATTTGGAAGCGCATAAGATGTGTAAGCTCCTCCCCTTTTACCTTTTCTTATTTCAGCATCGATTCTTTTTTCTTTAAAGAAAGACTCAGCAATTTCTCCAATTTCTTCATCGAACTCGTAATATGAATCTAAAACAATCTTCTGTGCCTCTTCAAAAGAATATTCTTTTTGCACGTTTGTTAAAGGCGCATAGATATCAGCAAGCGTTTGTTCTATACCCAACTTTTTACCTTTCCATCTGTAATATTGCTGAACCATAGGCGTTCTGTCAGTGGTGACCTTTATAACGGTTTCCACAATTTCATCTTCAACTTCATTGTTCAAGTTTCTCATAGAAATCGGGCTTTGGAAGTTTCTCAAATTAGCCTCTGTGTCGTAATTTTTTACAATAGAATTGTATGTTTTTTCGAAGATGAGGCTATCTTCGTCATACTTTTTAAAGAATTCTTTCATTGCTTGACGTCTTAATTTTAAATCAGGTTTTCTTCTTAAAGCCCTTACTTGTGGATCGGTTAATTCTTTGATTTCCCCATCGATCTCTAACTTGAAAGTATATGAACTTGTTAACCGACCATATAGCTCTTCAAAGCCTCCACGTGATGAGTTGTACATAGCAGCTAATACCTTTTCAGCATCTTCACTCAAGATATGATTTTTTGATTTAATAAGCCGTTGAATCACATGAGTGTAATCTTTCAATTCCTGGTCATGCATCAATTCATTTAATTTCTCTTCACTTTGCTTCAATAACCTCGGCTTCCAAAAGGATGATTCCATTTCTATCTTTGAATCGTAATCTTTAGCCTTGGCATAGAGTTTTTGAGCAGTTTCATCTTGGGTGTTGGAATCATAAAGTAAGTGACAATACTGGTAAGTAAAATTATGCATTTTTAAAATTTTCTCAAACTCTTGGAAGAAATTTTTCAACTCACTTGGCGTCAAAGAAGGGTCAGATAGTTTGTCATAATATTGCTGCTGTAACTTTTTGATTTTTCTCAAGCTTTCTTCGAAATCTTCATTAATTTGTGAGTCCTTGGGTGAAGAATAAAAAAACGTTAAATCCCAAGTAGGCAAAACAGTTCATCTCCCTTCTATATATAATGTTTCTGTATAATCTTTCTAGCTTGATCTTCATCTTTCTCCATAGCAGCAATTAATTCTCTTTCATTTTTAAATTTTACCTCGTCCCGCAAAAAATCAATTACATCTAAAACAATATAATCACCATATAGATCACCAAAAAAATCCAAAAAATAAACTTCAACTTTCGGGATTTTTTTATATTCGTTAAAAGTTGGCCTTAAACCGACATTCATTAAACCCCACAAGAAACCTGCTCGTCCCTTTACATATCCTTTTACAATGTAAACACCAAACTTTGGTAATATGATTTTCTCTTTTTCCCAAACGTTAATATTTGCAGTTGGAAAGCCAAGTTTAAACCCTAGATGCCTATCTTCATAGACTGTACCTTCCAGAGTCCAAGGCCTTCCAAGCATTTCATTTGCCGTCTTAATATTACCTGATTTTAGCTCTCTTTTTATTGCGGAAGAACTAACCCTGTTTCCTTGACTTTTTAAATCTTTCAGTACTTTGACCACCAAACCTTTGCTTTGACTAACAGCTTGTAAATATTCCACATCGCCTAAAGCATCTTTCCCAAAGGTGAAATCTTCACCGCACACTATTGCTTTTACACCCTTTTTCATCAATTCCTCAAGATATTGTTCATGGGGTAATCCCCATACTTCTTCTAAATCTTTTACTTCAACCTTAAATCCCAAATCTTCGCAGATTTGTTTTCTTCTCCAACTAGGAAGGATAAGGCCTTCAAAACCTCCAATATACTTTTCAGGAGGATATCTAAACATCAAAACCAAGGGGTCAAACCGTAAATTATTTGCAAGTTGGAGAGTATTTTTCAATATATATTGATGGCCTTTATGTACACCATCAAAGATTCCGATTGTGAGTGCGTACAATTTTATGTCACCTCGTACAGAATTTTATTTATTTTTACTATTCTATCGTTTCTTTCTTCTTCTTTAAAGAGAGTTTTTAAAAATGCTGATTTTTTTTCAGCTTTACCTATTCCTAAAAAATACCCTTTTTCATCGTATATTTTAACGTAATCATTTTTGTTGAAATTAGAAAATTCTAAAATATTATCTTTATAAATTTGGTACCCTTTAATGACTTGTTGACCGTTATTAATCTTAACGTAAGGGAGATCTAAAGCCTCATCCATTTTTAACATTTTTTCCAACGAAACTTCTTCTAACAGAATACTATCTTTTAATTCAAACTTACCACTCTTTATTCTACAAAGTTCTTTGGTAACAGCTCCACATCCTAAAGCATATCCTATATCCATGATTAATGATCTTATATAAGTTCCAGAACTTACTTCTACATTAAAACTAAATTCTTGTCCTTCTTGTGAAAAATTTGAAAGCTGATATATTTTTACTTTTTTTGGAGGAAGATTAATTATTTTACCTTCACGCGCATATTCATAAAGCTTTTTACCTTTATATTTTTTGGCTGAATATGCAGGAGGAACTTGCAAATATTCCCCCACAAATGAAAAACATATGTCTTTCAAATTAGAGATGTGTTGCTGAGTAACTTCGTTCTTTTCTTGTACTTTTCCTTCTATATCAAAAGTATCTGTAACGATCCCCAATTCAGCTTTTACATAGTATGTCTTTTTTTCGGTCTGAAAAAATTCTAATAGTCTTGTAGCTTTATTTATTCCTACAACTAGTACCCCAGTAGCAAAGGGATCAAGAGTACCAGCATGACCAACCTTTCTAATTCCAAGTTTTTTTCTGATTATTGAGACAACGTCATGGGAAGTAATACCCTTTGGTTTGTTGATTACTAAAAAGCCACTTTTCATTTACTCTCCTCGTTTTTCTCTATTTTCTCTATTAGTTTATTTATTCTTATACTTGCTTCAATACCTTCGTCTTTATGGAACCTTACTTCGGGGGCTTTGAACATTTTAATATTTTTTGCGATAAGAGTTCTAAACATACCCTTTGCGTTGTTTAGAATTTCGATAATAGCATCAACATCTTCATCGAGGGATGATACATATACATCTAAATAAGATTTATCTTTTGATAGACGTACCATATTTATATCAATAAATTTGTCTTTTAATCTAGGATCCTTTAATTGAGAAAAACCTTGGGTAATTAATTTTTTCATTTCAGACTCAAGCATTTCTCTTCTATACTGAGCCATCAGATGTCACCTCCATATCATCGAACACTTCTTTCATATTCGTAAACTCAGGAGACCTTTTAATTATATCTTTGAATTCTTCAAAATAACTGGAATATTTATTATAATTTAATCCCAAAAAGTTCCAAACCTTTAAATCAACCTCAGGAATATCGAAGCATCCTGAATAGCCATAAAAATATGAATTAGTAGTTATATTCGCAACATTTACAATATACAATAATTTTCTTGCTTCTTCATTACTAGACTCTAAAGGATTATCATGGTATGTAGCGGTTTCTATGACTAAGTCTGACATATTCCAATTTTTAAAAAGCTTCCTCCCAATCTGTTGATGCGAATAAGTTGATAACATATTTTCCGCCTGAAAAAAAGAAATTTTTTCGTGTTGAGCAACTTTAATGACCATCTCAAAAACTTCAGGCATAATATGTGCCATCACTACCTTACTAAGATCATGTAAAACGCCACACATAAAGGCTTCTTCTTTATCAGGGGAATTAAGATATTTTGCTAAAAGTTCTGAGGCCACTCCAGTTGAGATCAAGTGAACCCAAAAATGCTGTGTATTGAAAAAAGGTATTTCTTGAGAAAAATAATTCTCGACGGTAAAAATACTTAAAGCTAAATTCCTTACCGTTTTGAACCCGAGTAGATTTATCGCTTGTGTTAGTTTCGTTACTCTCTTAGGTAGTGCATAATAAGCCGAATTAGATAGTCTTAAAATCTTTGCAGTTAAAGCAGGAGATTGAACGATCATATTATGCAAGTCATTTATATCAGCATAGGGATCGTTGGCTATGTTTATAATTCTTTGTACAATAAAATCAGGCGTAGGTAATTCTTTAATTTTTTTGGTGATCTCTTGAATATCCATTTCGTTCATTATATCAGTTCCTTCCATCAAATTTCAATTTATTCATTTGCTTATTGTCTGTTTTTCACAACAAATCTTTAAGAAGTAATGCCGAAATAGAAAAATAGAAAAACATACTTAGTATATCCATCAAAGTTGAAATAAAAGGGCCAGAGATCAAGGCTGGATCTAAATGTATTTTTTTTGCAAAAAAAGGTAGGATGGCTCCTAAAAGATTTGAAATCATTACTACTATAATTATAGACAAAGATAAACTCAACATAATTAAAGGTTCTCGAGTATTAACAATTGATCTTAAAAACATGATTATTCCCAAAATTATACCTAAAATTATACCAGAAAACAACTCTTTACTTAAAACTTTTTTAAAATCATCCTCTTCAATATCTCCAACTGCCATTGATCTAATTACTATAGCGGACATTTGACTCCCAGTATTTCCTCCTATAGCGTTAATAGTTGGCATAAATGCCGCTAATACAGTAATTTTCTGTAAAACATCTGAAAATCCTTCAATTACAAAGACGGCAATACTCTCAAAAAGTAATAAGGCACCAAGCCAGATTACCCTGCTTTTTATAAGCGCCCAGATGGAAGTATGGAAATAAGAAGTTTCTGTTACTCCTACCGCCGCCATTTTTTGGATATCTTCTGTAGCTGATTCTTCTAAAACATCCACAATATCGTCAATTGTTATTATTCCGACCAACCTTTTTTCACTATCTGTAACCGGAATAGCTAAAAGATCATAATCTTGCATGATCCTTGCAACTTCTTCTTCATCATCGTAAACTGTTGAATAGATTGGATTTTCATTCATAATATTTTTTATGAATTCATCTTCTTCCGAAAAAATCAAATCTTTTAATTCTACTGTCCCTTTTAATTTTCTAGTGTTATCTATCACAAACAAAGTGTAGATAGTCTCTTTTTTATTTCCTTCAACCTTAATATGTTGAAGCGCCTCTTTCACAGTCATATTTTCTTTAAGATCCAAAAAATTCGGGTTCATTATCCTTCCTGCAGAATATTCAGGATAATTCAAAAGAGTAAGCGTATTTTGTCTCTCTTCATTAGAAAGATGGGCAAGTAAACGTTTAACTACGTTAGCAGGAAGTTCTTCTAAAAGATCAGCTCTATCATCAGGTTCCATATTTTCTATTATTTCTTTCAACTTATCTTCTTTAAAGAGAGAAAGTAATTCCATTTGATCGTCTTTTTCTAAATGAGAAAATACTTCTGCTGCTGTGTCTTTAGGCAAAAATCTGAAAACAACAATTTTTTCATCCTGTGGTAATTCTTCAATCATCTCTACAATTCTTGCGGGTTCTTGTTCTTTTAACAACTCTTTTAGAAGTTTAAACTCTTTTTCGTTTATTAATTTTTTTATATCGACTTTTACTTCAACCTTCAATTTTGTTCCTCCTTTCAATCATTATGGTGGTAGATCAGAAAATTCAAAGAAACTACCGGTACTATCCATCTTTACCACTCCTTTCTTGCTAAAAATTTTACGCCTTTTCAGGCTCTTTTACAAAATAGAAAAGTATTGCCCCAATGATAAACAAAAAGAGCAAACTTGCAACTCCCCATCTTGAACTCTTTCCAATTTGTGTAAAGATCCCTACTAAAAAAGGGCCCAAAATAGCTGAAAATTTTCCGAATATATTGTAGAACCCAAAATACTCTGCAGATCGATCCTTTGGTATCATTCGACCATAAAGTGACCTGCTAAGGGCTTGAATTCCACCTTGAGAAGATGCTACTAACATAGCTAATATCCAAAATTGAACAATGGTTTCTAAGAAAAAAGCAAAAACAGTGATAAAAGTATAGACAAAAATCGCAAAATATATCAAACTTTTTGTAGAAAACCTCTTGGATAATCTTCCATATAACAAAGCAAAAGGAAAAGCTACTATTTGTATCACTAAAAAAACTACCAGCAAATCGTTGGCGTTAAGTCCGACATCAAGTCCATAGGAAGAAGACATCCTTATTATCGTATCCACACCATCTATATAGAAAAAATATGCCATTAAAAAGAGAAAAACATTTTTATTGCCCTTCAGATTCTTTAAAAATTGCGTGATCCGTTTAAAAGAATCTTTTATTGGAGTTTTCGTTTTTTCTACATAGTATGTTTGCTTCACATTTTTCATAATCGGTATAGAAAAAATTAACCACCACGCTGCTGTAATAACAAAAGCCAGTTTTGTTGCGGAAATAGTGGAGTTAAGACCGATTAATGAAGGATTCAAGATAAAAATAAGTCCAATTAAAAATGGGATAGTACTACCTATATAACCCCATCCAAAGCCACTAGAAGATACCCAATTCATACGTTCTTTTGAAGTTACATCTGTTAAAAAGGAATCGTAGAAAACATTCGCTCCAGAGAATCCTATGCTGGATAAAACATATAACACTAAGGCAAAAAACCATTGTCCTTCTTGAATTAAAGACAGTGAAGCTGTAAATACAACACCCATTAAAAGGAAAAAGAGCAAAAACCTTTTTTTATAGTTCTTATAATCAGCTATTGTTCCTAAAATTGGAGCTAAGATCGCCACTATCAAAGTAGCAATAGTAGATGAATAACCCCAATAAGCGGTTGACAAATAATCCGGCATCTGAGCGGCGGCATAATCCTTAAAGAATATCGGTAATAGTGCGGTGGTTATAGCAACTGAATACGCAGAATTCGCCCAATCGTACAAAATCCAACTTCTTTCCTCTTTTGTCAACTTTGCCCTCCCCCTTATTGATTGTCTTTTTCATTATTGATAAAAAGATCTAAAGGATCTTCATAATAATCTTCCATCACCGATAGAATTTCACCAATCTGAGCAAAGTACTCATCAACGTCTTTTTCATCATAGATTCCCTTTAAGAATTCTTCTAACTTTTCTAAATCCACTTCAGGATTTTCCTCAATGTACTTTTCAGCACTTTTGATTATTTCTTCCATCAAAATCACCTCCTTTTACTATATGCCTTTATTATAACAAACTTTTATCAACTTTTTTTAAATTTTAATAAAATATAATAAAACAAAAAAATTGGGTAAAAATACCCAATCATTTAAAGTTTAAATTGTTTATGCTTGCAAGAAAAAACAAAATTATATTTGCATTCTCATTATTTCTTTATATGCTTCAACGATTCTATTTGTAACTTCTGTTGTTAATTGTAACGATAGAGAAGCCTTTTCTGCAGCAATCATAACTTGATGTATATCTGTTATATTACCAGCCGCATAATCTGCTGCAACTTTATCTGCATTCTTTTGAATTGAATTTACTTCCTCAATCGCATCTTTTAATAATTTAGAAAAGTCTAAATTTTTATCTTCTTGTTTAGTTTTTTCTGGAACCAATTTATTGGGGTCAATCCCGTTTATACCATTTATGCCGTCGGTCATCAATATTCACCTCCTTATTTATCTACCTATACTGTCTTTAGAAACTCTA
>NZ_AZRM01000002.1 GCF_002895605.1 Petrotoga miotherma DSM 10691 | reverse complement strand
GACCTATTTCTGAAGTGGGTATATCTACCTATTCCGAGGGCAGAATTGTACATGCTTTTTGCTGAATTTACAACTGCTGCGTTCATTTCATATGCTCTTTGAGCAGACATCATATCAACCATTTCTCGTAATACATTAACGTTAGGATAACTAACATATCCTTCAGCGTCTGCATCGGGATGGTTGGGATCATATACTAATCTAAAAGGTGATGGATCCTCTACTATAGAAGAGACTTTCACTCCCCCAAAATTTTTGCTTCCATTTGCACTTTCATTAAGTGCCTCTTGAAAGATTACTGTTTTTCTTCTGTATGGTCCACCTTCCTCTGTCCTGGTTGTATCTGAATTAGCTAAGTTTTGAGAAATAACGTCTAACCTAAACCTTTCTGCTGTCATACCGCTTGCAGCAATATCCAAAACCTTAAATAACCCATCCATCATTTACCACCTCTAATAGCTGTTTCATACCTTTGTATCGCATAAGTCATCAATCTGGATAAAGTGTTGTATTTTAAAGTATTTTGAGTCATTCTCACCAATTCCACATCGGGGTCAACGTTGTTCCCATCATCTCTGAGCGATTTGGAATCATCTATTTGAATATTTGGTTGAATTTTTCCTAAAGATAAGGTATTATTTATGTGTTGGTCTCTATTCACTTTGAGAGTCAAAGCTGAATCTTCACTCAACGCTTTTTGTAACTCGTTTTCAAAATCAACGTACTTTCTTTTGTATCCGGGGGTTTCATAATTTGCTATATTCTGAGAAATTACGTTTTGCCTTAAGGACAATGCATCCATAGTATTTGGAATTATCTCGAAATTAATATTATCAAACAATATTTTTCACCTACCTTTATTTTATCTATTTTATTTTTCTTTTCTAAAGTAATGTTTTCCTAAATAATTTGCACACTTCAGAAATAAAATAATTTTCAATATTGAGTTTTTAATTTAAAAAAGAACCGGCAATAAAGCATATTTTAGAGTCTTGATAGAAAGTATAAATAATTAATTTGGAGGAGTCAAGATGAAAAAAATTTTTTTAATTGGGTTTTATGGATACGGCAACTTTGGAGATGACTTATTACTTAAAAGTTTCTTACAAATATTAAATGAAATAAAATTTGATGGGATTTTATACTTACCTCTTGAAAACGAGTTGGAATTCAATGAAAAATATAGATTTCAAATAATCACTGTTTCAAGATTCAATTTCTACGAACTACGCAGAACTATAAAAGACTGCGATGCTATAATCTTTGGAGGAGGAAACCTTTTTCAATCCGAAACATCTTACAGAAGTTTTATGTACTATTATTATATAGCCTACCTCGGGGCAAAGTTTAATAAAACAATTTTACTCTTATCCCAGGGTTTTGGATCTTTTAAGGAAAAACGTAGCCTCCAAAAATTAAAAAAGATCCTTTCTTATCCGAAACTTTACGGTAATTTGAGAGATAAAACATCATATGCCTTTGCATCAAGATGCAATAAAAATATCTCTCTAGGTGTAGATGTGGGACCATATGCCTTTTTAAATTATACTTATGAAAAAACAGACAAAATATCAGTTTGTTTAAAAGAAGAACACGATTTACAACATTTAACAGAATTTTTATCTACCTTTGAAAATTATTCACTTTCCACATTAGTAATAAATGCAAACCAAGATGCATTAAAAAATTATGAATTAGTTGAAAACATTAGAAAAAAAACGAATGTACTAGCTGAGTTCCCTTTTAAAGACCCAAATAAGATAATCAAAGAAATTTCTGAATCTAAAATAATCATATCTGATCGTTTACACAGTGCTCTGACTGGAATCTTTTTTGCTGGACAGACAATAACTTTCAACAATATTAAGAATCGTAGAGTATTAAAAAATATAAAAGAAGATTATAACTTTTTTTATAAAAATACATCTGAGATACCTTTTATCTATTACGATACCGTTTCTTCAAATTACGATTTCAAAGAAGCTTCTGACATCTACAAAGATAAATTACAAAAAACAATATTTGACATAAAAACACTCATTCAAAGTATCTTATGACCTGCAACTTGGAGGAATCGGTACAAAGTACCAAAACTATATTATCCGTAGGAGACTCAACATCGATAGGATAATTGTAGGTATCAATTGTTTGATAGACATTTTTACCCTCTATTACAAAAAGCTTATTTTCTATATGAGAGATAGCAAACAAATATTGTCCATTGGGAGAAACAGAAATATCACTAATTGGTACTTCTTCTAAAATAACATCGGTTTTCCCAGAGGAAAGATTGTAGTAATAAACACCACCCATGAGAGAATTACCCACAATATTATCTTTGTAGAGTTCAATATTTGTGCTATACTCCCCAAATTGTGCAATTTTAGGCTGTTTTCTGAAATCATTTCTATACAAACTTCCATCGTAATATGAAAGCATATAAATGATTCCGTTTGATCCCACAATATCTATAGGATGTTCAATATGATTATAATTCACTATATAAGTATCATTATTAGGGATCAAAAAAAGAAGATCTGTTAAAAACACGTTGTTTTGAAAGTTATCAAACAAAGGTATAAAAACTTGATCACCTATATTTCTTATCAACGGGCTATGTACAGGAAGGACCATTGATTTTTTTAATAACAGATTGTTATCAACTATGTATAATTTATAAGGATTTGTACCTAATATGTACAATTCTTCATTTATCAATCTTATATTAACGGGCTTAGAATCTAAAACTAATTTTTGTATCACTTTGTTGTTTTTAATTTTTAATACTTCCTTATTGTAATTATCAATAACATAAAAAAATTCGCCATCGTATGCCCCCCCCATCGGTAAGATAGCTTGTGTAAACTCAGTTTTTTCTAAAGTAAAGATATCTATAAAATGGATAGTACCTTGATAATCTGCAATTATCGCATAACTTTTACCCAAGTCGATATGAAATGCCCTTTCTCCAATATCGAAATTGTTGACTTCTAAAAAAATGGATTCAGAAAATAAGAAAGATACAAAGAATATAGTAAGTACTATTAACAAATGGGATTTTTTTGAAATAATAATCTCTCCTCATATAAGCAATTTATAGGATTATTTTACCACATCACATTTTTTCAATCAACATTTAATTATTTTAATTTCTCAGTGAAAAAGCTCTTAACTTACTGTAATCGCTTTTAAATAGAAATAATGGCTAATAACCAAGTATAATTAAGAAACTCCCTGGTTGAATAACTACAAAAAAAAATGTTATAATAAAATCAATCTATTGTTTGTTGTTGTTCATTCTAATTACCCACTTCAGAAATAGGTCAAAGCAACGATTAACTAAAGGTAAAGTAAGTTAAGGCAAGAAGAAAAAGAACTAAAATATTGGATAATTATCCAAAATGCTCTTTGAAAATCGAAGTAATTCTTCAAAAAATTGGAAAGTAATTAGAATTGAAGAAGTTTTTAGGGAAAATAGAGATGAAAGAAGTACAGTTAATGAATAACCGTTCATTTGGGAAGTATTGAAGAGAATTTAAACTTTCTAAAGAAACAAGCTAAGAAGTTAAACCCACTAAGATCCAAGTACTTAACAACCTTTTCCAAAAGGTTGAAAGCATAATTCTTGTCATTGGCAGAAGCAGGGGAAACCACGGTGAAGATAGGGACGTTTAGGAAAGTGATAGTATGAGCCTTGTAACCAAGATAAGACATAGCGTTCTTTGGGTTACCGTACTTATCGTAGATAGGTTTAGAATTAGAAACAGGTTTAACGCCGAAATTTGCTTCTAAAGGGGAACGATAGTACTCTTTGTAATCTTTGAATTTACCGTGACTCTTCTTGTTGTTGAAGAAAGAATTAAAGATAATGGGGTAAGAATCAACAACAAGATAACTGGTATCAAAGATCCCCTCTTTGATGCCTTTAAGGACGGTAAAAACGATAACCTTATCCAAATAAGAAGGACCAAACTCCTTCTTAAAGGAAGAGAAAGTAGCTTCAGAAGGAACGTAATTGATAATAGGATCGAAACCGATGCATTTAGCGAAGGAAGGGTTACTCTTAAGGAAGTGAATCAACTCCCTTACTGTAAACCCCTTAACCTTCTGAACGAAGATAGCTTTAAGTAAAGCCCGACGGGAGTACCCTGTTCTGCCTATCTTATTACTGAAATCTGGGACAACGGACCAATCGATTAAATCGAGGAGATACTTAAATTCGGAATGTTCTTTCATATAATCAGAGTAGACGAAATCGAAGTAGAGTTGAGAAGAGTTACCGTATAATGACAATTGAATGACCTGCTTACGAGATAATAAAAATGTGGTATCGAATAAATTATACAGTGAGGAGGCAAAAGTATAATATTAAAGGTATTAAGAGTTGGTTACAATGCATGTTTTAGAATTTCTAAAGTGTCTAATAAAGGTAAAAAAGGAGGGGAACAAAATGAAAAGAGTCTTAGGCATTTTAGTTGTTATGGTTTTAGTTTTATCGGTATTTGCAGGGCCTAATCACTTAGTAATTTTCCACATGAACGATACTCACGCACATGTGTGGGGAACGGAAGATGGTGGAGGATTTGCCAGGGCAGCTACCCTGATAAATCAAGCAAGAGAAGAAGTGGCTAAGGAAGGTGGAGCAGTACTTTTCCTACATGCTGGTGATGTAAATACAGGGATTCCAGAATCTGATCAGTTGGATGCAGTTCCTGACTTTTTGGCTTTACATTATATGGGTTTGGATGCTATGGTTTTGGGTAATCACGAATTCGATAAACCTTTTGAAGTGCTTGAGAAACAATATGAAGTAGCACAATTTCCATTCTTAGGAGCAAATTTTGTCGATGAAAAACATGGAGGACCAATTTTTGAACCGTACATCATAAAAGACTATGGTGATTTCTCAGTTGGAATTATAGGTCTTGTTACTGAACAAACGAAAGTTTTAGAACCAATTTATTTAGGCGAGAATACAATTGTGGATGCAGAAGAGACTTTAAAGAAATATCTTCCAATAGTCCAAGAAAAAGCCGATGTAGTTATAGTCCTTGGACACTTAGGTTATTATGCAGATGGAAGAAGACCCTACTTGCCTGTTGAGTTCACTACCTCAGATGAGTTAGCTGAAAATATATCTGGAGTAGATATTATAATAGACGGGCATACTCACACCTTGTTAGAAACACCTGTAGTAATTAATAATGTTATAGTAGCACAAGCTGGTGATAACGCAGAGAACATTGGGAGAATAGATTTATGGATTGATGATGGTAGGATAGTAGATTGGAGAGGAGAAGTAATTCCACTAACATCTGATATCCCCGAAGATCCTTTCATAAAAATGTTTACAGATGCTTTTTATCAACTTGGATCAGAGGCTTTGAATGAGGTTGTTGAAGAAACAAAAGTATATCTCGATGGGGAACATGCTAGAAGTGATGAAACGAATCTAAGCAACCTTATAACGGATAGTATGATTTGGAAAACAGGTGCGGATGTTGCTTTAATGAACGGTGGCGGGATAAGAGCTTCTATTGAAGCAGGAGATATAACCTACAGAGACATATTGACTGTTTTACCTTTTGGAAACACATTGTACATTTTAGAGTTGACTGGGAAAGACATAATGGATGTTTTAAATTATGCTGCTAAAATTCCTGATGGCCAAGGAGCTAAGTTACATGTTGCAGGGCTAACTGCAGAAATAAAAGGTGGAAAAGCTACAAACGTAAAAATAAACGGTGAGCCTATAGATTTGAACAGAACTTATAAGGTTGTTACCAACAACTATATGGCTTCGGGTGGAGACGGTTACACAATGCTTGCAGGTAAACCTGGTTACGATACATACTTTAGAGATGCGGATGCTTTACGTGAATACATTGCTCACTTGGGAACTATAGAAGATTATACTTCCCAAGAGAGATTGATAGAATTAGATCAAGTTAAGTAAACAAACAAAAAGGGGTGTAAGAAAAAACTACACCCCTTTTAGATTCATTTTAAGTAGCACTTTTAACTCTTGTTTGGTATTTCGTTTTTTTTAACTTCTTTTTTAGTGAAAAACTTAATGCAAAGGGGTGATTTTATGTTAAAAAGAGCTATTTTAGCGTTGGTGTTGCTTTTGAGTGTATTCTCGTTGTTTTTTGCTGAGACGATAGAAGTACAAATCTTAGCAACTTCAGATTTGCATGGACGCTTTTTACCTTATGATTATGCCTTAAACCAACCTAATTATAGTGGAAGTATTGCACAAGTCTATTCGATCATAAATGAGTTGAGAAGTGAAAATCCTGAAGGAACTATATTGATTGACAATGGAGATACAATCCAAGAAAACCTTTCAAACATTTTTTTAGAAGATGCCATACATCCCATGATTTTTGCTATGAATGAAATAGGTTATGATGCATGGGTTTTAGGTAATCATGAGTTTAACTATGGGGTCCCAACACTTAAAAAGATTATGAGACAATTCATGCCAGTGGATGATAATCCTAATAGTGTTTTGTGTGGCAATGTTTATAACCCCGATGGAACAAGGTTAGCTGCCCCTTATAAAATAGTTACCACAGGGAATGGAATAAAAGTTGGAATAATAGGTATGGTTACTCCTAACATAGTAAAATGGGACGCTGCAAATTTGCAGGATTACATTGTGGTTGATCCTGTGGATGAGGTGAGAGTAGCAGTTGCACAATTAAAAGGACAAGTTGACGTGATTGTGGGAGCTTTTCATATGGGAATCGAAGAAGAATATGGGACCTATGGTTCTGGGGTTATAGATATTCTAGAGGCGACACCTGATTTAGATGTTGTTATTGCGGGTCATTTCCATGAAAAAATAGCTGAAACTTACTATTATAATGGAAAGTTGTATAAAGTATTTAATGGTAAGATTATTGATGAACAAAAAAATGACATTACGCAAGAAGTGAAGCTCAACGGAACTTTAATTGTGGAACCCGGAAAATGGGGGCAGACGTTATCACAAGTGGTATTGGAACTCCAGAAGGAAGGAGATAAGTACGTAATAGTTGATAAAAGTTCCGCTAATTACGATGTAAAAGCTGCTACTGGAACAGTACCACCAGACAGTGAATTGGAGAAAAAGCTTCAACCTTTTCATTATAAGGCTTTAGACTATGCTAACGAGATAATAGGAGAATTAAAAGGCGGACCTTTAGTTCCTCCAGATGAAATAAAAGGTATCCCACAAGTATACATACAACCCACCGCTATGATAGATTTGATAAATTCCGTTCAAATGTATTATGGGGAACAAGTGATAGGTGAAAAAATAGATGTATCAGCTTCTGCAGCTTTTAGATCGGATGCAAATATAAAAGAAGGTCCTATAAAAAGATCAGACATTTCTTTAATTTATAGATACGACAATACTTTGTATGTACTAGAAATAACAGGAAAGCAGTTGAAGAAATATATGGAATGGTCGGCTTCTTATTACAATCAATACCAACCTGGAGATTTAACTATTTCTTTCAACCAAAAAATTCCGGGTTATAATTATGATATGTTTAAAGGGGTTTATTACGAGATCGATGTTTCAAAACCAGTGGGTCAGAGGATAGTAAATTTAAGAAAAATCGATGGTACACCTATACAAGGTAACGATGTATTAACATTGGCAGTCAACAATTATAGAGCAAATACCCAACTTTTGACCTATGGTCCAATATTTGAAAAAGGAGAACAACTGCCAAAGCTTCTTGGCAGAACCGAAGATCATCCTGACTTTTCGGCTATAAGCGGAGGAGATCTTAGAAAACTCATAGAAAAGTATATAATAGAAGTAAAAAATGGTGTGCTTACCCCAGAATATGAAGAAAATTGGAAAGTAGTGGGTACCGATTGGGATAGAGAATTGCACGATAAGCTTAAGGAATTATCCCATGAAGGAACCCTGGAAGTAAGCCCATACAAAGCTGTTAGGGTAGAGGATATTGAAGTATTTTTATAACTCCTAACTTCATAATATAATTACAAAAGAAGCTCATGAAATAATTTTTGTTTTCTTTTGAGCCGTCCAAATAAATGGAACGAATGTTTCAGAATAGTAATGTAATTAAGCGAACATACAAAAGGGGTGTAGGAAAAACTACACCCTTTTTAAATTTTTTATTTATATAAATTAAGAAAAGTTAAGTTTTTTAATTTTAATCAAAAATAAATGACTTAGAATAACTCTAATTAGATCTAAACACCTCTAATTGATGTTGACATAGAAATAAAAATATGATTAAATGTTTCGTAGAAAGCCATCCTTAAGAATGAGTTACTATGTGAGATAAAAAATTTAAGGTTCTTTTCTAAAAAGTACGGGTAGAATAAATTAAATATGAACAAATGAATATCTGGTAGCAGGTAGGAGAACACAAAATACATAAGTTAGGAAAGGAATCTCTCCTCATATAAGCAATTTATAGAATTATTTTACCACATCACATTTTTTCAATCAACATTTAATTATTTTAATTTCTCAGTGAAAAAGCTCTTAACTTACTGTAATCGCTTTTAAATAGAAATAATGGCTAATAACCAAGTATAATTCAGAAATTCTCTTGTTGAACAATTAAAAAAAAAATGTTATAATAAAATCAATCTATATTTATTGCTTTACAATACATTATAATGATTTGGAGGATAGAGATGAAGAAATTAGCCATTTTATTAATTACAGTCATTTTTTCTTTAACAGCTTTTACGATCGATGTTGAAGCGGTTGGAGATCTTTTTACGACTCTTATTCAGACCTACAATGAAGAGGGAAGTGTTTCAAACGAAGAATTCGATTCTTTTTTTCAAGAACTTAGTAATCTAGGCTTATATAGATTTTATAGAACTCAAATGATAGGTAGCGCCGAATACGTTGATAGGCCTACAAATGTCCAAACTTATCTATCTCAGATATACGACAATGTTCAGTCTCAATTTACAACAATCGAAGAAAAATTGGCTTTGGCCGGGTTTTTAGTGTATGTGCAATCAGATCTTTCGGGTGAACAAATTACTCAAGAAATGATAAGATCGATGCCCGCCTATTTTGCTACTGTTCAAGATTATACAAGATCTTTAGAGAATGATGCTTTAACTTACTTCGGCAATGTTATTATATATTCTTTAGGAATTGTTGATACCGCTCCATTTACAGATATTCAAAGGTTTGAATCTGACGCAGAAATCTTAGATAAAAGATTTTACATATATGAAGGAGAAACTAACCCTGAATACAATAAGATAATATTAGAAAATAAAGAGAGTTTGGAACATGGTATTCAACAACTTGCTCAATCAGGCACAACGGGAAGACCACTCCAAATTGCCATAGATCAACTCTCTTACAATTATGTCAATTCACTAATAAATGAAACCAACGAACAAATACAACAAGTTACCCAAATGTTTATTGAGGAAGGAAGGCATGGGGTTAATATTTCTTTTATAAGAATTATCATTTATGCCGCTTTGATTCTTGTAACATTCTTATTTTTAAGAAAATATCTTTGGGTAACAGTCTTAAGCATATTTGGCGTTGAATTTGTATACCTTTTAGCATTCTACAATCCGATAAAAGATACAGTATCTTCTTTCATCTATGGAAGTTATATAGTAACTTTTGTGTTTTTGTTTTTAGCCGTTTTGCTCTTCAAAAGTATCGGAAAAAAGATTAAGTTTACAGAAAAAGTTATAAACTTTTCTATCTTTTTTTTAGTGCTGCTTACTCTGTTCGTCCCATCATACTATTCTTATGATCTTTTGATGGAAAAAAATACTCAGTTTGATAACTCTACTTTCGAAACCCAGCTATTGAACGATGTTGTTGCTTACCCACACGCTCCTTTACATAAAACTATATCCAGTTTGAACTCCCACTTAGGAAGTGAATATTCCAAGGTTAATACTTTTTATAGATCGACTTTTGCATCCTTTTTGGATGATCTTTTGAATTCACAAGTTTTATCAAATCTACAAGGTTCATCCGTTCAAACGAATAGGGACGGCTTGAAAATTGACAAAGTAGAAAATTATCGAGGTATACCGCTTGACTTTTCAAAAGAGGTTACTGATTTTGTGAACTCATCAGAAATTACCGAAAAGAATATTTATAATGAGGTAGATACGTTAAAGGTTCAAGTTCATGATGTTTTAAAATTTTCAGATGCCGAATTCGAATCGAAATTCATGGATACTTCAAACCAACTCCTACGATCTACTGATCTCATTGATCCATTGTTGCCAACTTTATATTCTTTTTTTGACGTTGAAAAGGTCGACAAAATAAATTTAAAAGCCTATAACACTGTTTTTGGTACGAAAATCTTTCTTTTGTTTTTCTTAAGTTTAACGATTCTTGTAATTTTTGAAGAGAAATTCGTAAAATATATTTCTTTAATATCCATGTATTTCCTAAGCATTCTTAGTTTTATAAAAGTAACTCCGCTTGAAGTTTTCAGTCAAACTGGATATCCTATTATCCACACTGTTGATTACACTATCAACTATATTTTCGGAATAATTTTGTTAATTTTAACTTCACTTCTGTTTTTGAGATACTTACACTATCAAAGGAACAAATAAATTTACCTAAAGCTAATCGGTGATATGTCAAG
>NZ_AZRM01000001.1 GCF_002895605.1 Petrotoga miotherma DSM 10691 | reverse complement strand
TGTATCATCAAATATCATAGAAGAGAGAAAAGATTTGAGAAAAGAGGGAGAGATTTACTTTGAAGTGAAATATTCGAAAAAGGTAAAGATACCAGAATGTCCGTATAAATGTAAAGGATGTAAAGACAAGCGAGAATACATAGTACGTAACGGTAAAGCAAAAGAAAGGATTATCAAGGCTGGCAAAGTTGGAACACAAAGAATATATCTGATACACAGACCACAAAGATACATGTGTAAAAAAACAGGGAAAACTTTCAGAGATGAGAAGATAAGTTATAGATGGCAAAGAATAACAAGAGCAGAGACAGAAAACATTGTAAAGGGTTTGCGTAAGATGAGCATATCAGCAACCGCGAAAGAGTTTGGTGTAAGTGTGAGAACTGTGAGTAATTTATTAGATTCGATTGAAGTAAAAGTAGATTGGACGAAATTTCAAGATATGGAAGATATAAAGTTAGGGATAGATGAACACTCATTTAGAGGGTTTAAGATGGTGACGACGATAGTAGAATTAAACACCTCAAACACAATAGCGATATTGAAGTCAGACAAAAAAGAAGAGTTGAAAGGATTTTTAAATAAAATACCGTATGAAATAAAGCAAAAGATAACAGAAGTAGCTATCGATATGAGAGCCTCGTTTAAGAATGCAGTCAAAGAAGAATTACCTGGAGTGAAAGTAGTAGCGGACCATTTTCATGTAGTAAAAGACGCACAGAAAAAGCTAAGAGAAAGTATAAAGATAGAAGAAGAAGTAACGAATAACAATAAAAAGATACCTGTAAAATTATTCTTTTTGAATGGAAAGAAATTATTAAAAGAGAAGAAAAAGGTAAAGAAATTATACAAAACATTGAAGGAACATCCATATCTAAAAGAGTATTATAGATACCTACTAATGTTGAAATGGATGTATAAAGCAGAAACGTATGAAGAAGGGAAAAGAAGATTACACATATTGATAGAGAAGATGGAAGAAAGTGAAGATCCTCAGGTATGGAGATGGGCCAAAACATATATAAGGTGGGAAAAAGAAATACTCCAATATTTCGTTAATAGAACAACGACGGCTAAAGTAGAAGGACGACATACACACATAAAATTAATAAAAAGAATAAGTTTTGGATTCAAGGAAGTTTTGAGATATACCAAAAAAGTTCTATTAGGAGTGATGCCAGAAAGATTCATAAAACTACCAAATTTCATCACAGAAGGAACAACATATTGCAAACAGTTATCCTTTCTGAGCTGAAACTACTCAACAAAAAATCGCTGTATTACCTTTTTCATCATCTCTTCAGTCTATTCTATCAACCATATTTGACAAAGAGCCCGCATTTTGTTGACAGAGTTAAAAAAATATGTTATACTTTATACGATTGGAAAAGGGTGCGTAGCTCAGTGGGAGAGCGCTTCCTTGACGCGGAAGAGGCCGTAGGTTCAATCCCTACCGCACCCACCATTCGTTTTCATCCAATTTATATATATTGCTAATAAAAGCAGGATGAACTTTATCCTGCTTTTATTTTTTATTATTCATAATTTCAAAAATTTTGTTTCTGTACTTTTCATTAATACATATGTACTCACTGTCTTTAAAAATTAATTTTTCTTTATCGTTCGGGCCGTTTCTGATTATGGCGCTTACCAGGGCGGAAACTGATTTTTTGTTCTTCAATTCTAAGGTTTCCATGATTTCTTCAGACTTCAACTTCCCTTTTTCGATCAATAATTCAAGAAACCTTGTTGTTAGTGGCTTTAAGTTTTTTACAAAGCTTTTTAATTCTTCTTCATTCCACTCTTTTTTTGATCTTCCGCTTATCAATTGTTGTATTATTTCTACTCTCTTTTTTAAATCGTTAGAGAGAAGGTAAAATAGAATTTCTCCATTTATTTCTGATTCATCCAGTATTTCAATAAGAGAATCGAAGGTTTCGTTATCTATGGTAACTTTGTAATTTTCGTCTCCGTATTTTAGGCTACCTTTTTCGTAAATAATATTGAAAATAGAAAAATAACTTTCTAAAAGTTTTGAATATAAAAAGTCCCTTAACTCATAACTTTCAAGTGTTTTGAGTAATTCGTGTGTTGACTGAAAATCTTCTTTTCTTTTAATTTCGTTAAAAACAAGTTCTTGAAGTTTTTTTTGATTTTCTTCTTTTAATAGGTCTTCCCCTAAAAATTTTACGAGCATTTCTAATTCGTCTTTATACATGGCGGGTGGCTCCCTACTATCTAATTTTTTTAAATCATTAACAATTGCATATTTGTTAAATATTTTTCATTAAAACTAAAATGTATCCCCTTTCCAACCCCACATCGTGTTTTTAATATCTAAGAAGTTTATATACACGCGATCTTTTGGTATATTCAATTGTTGCTCTAGTAATTGACAGAGTAACTTAGAGAGATCTTTTGTTTGTGATTCAGGCAAACCTATGCTCCTTAATTCCACAAAAGCTGCTAAATCTGAGCTTCCTTGAAAGTGAATATGAGCACTATCTTCTAAACTAACCATAACATAAAATTCTGGTTTACCAAGAACGTTAGCAACTTCCTTTGAAAGAATACTTAACAATTCTTCTTTGTTATCTATCTTTTTATTTGTGGTTACCTTTAAATATGGCATTTTTTAGCCTCCTTCAACAAACTAATTTAGCGCCCCTTCGCCCCGCAATCTTCCTCAAGTATTTTAGCACATTCAATTCAGAAAAATCAATCTTAAATTTGACTTATTGTTATAACTATTATATAATTGGAATATACCAATAAGAAGGGAGTGAGATTAAAATGGAAGAAGCCCCTATTCCTCTCTATTATAAACTTTATCTGGACTTAAAAAGAGAATTAGAGGAAGATTATAAAAAAGGAGATAGGTTGTTGACAGAGAACGAGATATGCAATAAATTTGGTGTTTCACGTTTGACGGTAAGAAGAGCGTTGGAAGAACTCTCAAAAGAAGGGTTAATAACAAGAAAAAGAGGACAAGGTACGTTTTATACAGGACAAAAACAAGAGGAAGAATTAACCAGGCTAACAGGTTTTACCGATGAAGCAATTAAACAAGGCCATTCAACTAAATCCGTTGTATTAGAAAACAGGCTAATAGAAATTCCTCCCGAGTTAGTTGAAGAGTTTAAAGTTCCAAAAGACGGGAGAGTAGTGCTATTAAAAAGAATTCGATTTTTAGATGAAGAGCCTTATGCAATCGAAACAGCATACTTGAATCCCAATGCAGATATAAGGGTATTGAACGTAATAGAAAGAGATATGTCAAAAGAATCGTTATATAGAATACTAAATAACGAATATGGTATAAAATTCACTCATGCCGTAGAAACTCTCGAGGTAACAACTTTAAACAAAGAACAAGCTAAATATTTGGCCCAAAGTGAAGGATCTATTGCTGCATTGAGAACGAGATATACCTATATAGAAGATAAAAAGTGTATTGAATACGTTAAATCAGTTTACAGAGGGGATAAATACAAATTCAAGATAGTCAGAAAGGCATAAGATTTTTCTGAGGAGGTAGTATAAAAGTGCACTACTATACATTAGATGAAATAAGAAGAATCCCCAATCTCTTAAGTAAGTTAAATGAGCTTGATTTTTCTTTTTCAAAAGAGAAAAAATATCTTTTTGTTGGATGTGGTTCTTCATACAACATTGGATTTATAATGAAAGAAATATTGAACAAA